>JAUNBN010000006.1:0-17780 GCA_030527085.1 Oscillospiraceae bacterium | reverse complement strand
GGGGGTCGTTTATGCGCGTGGTGAGCTTGCCGTCCGAAAAGGCTCCCGCACCGCCCTCTCCGAACTGGACGTTGCTGTTTTCGTCGAGCTCGCCGCCGCTGAAAAAGCCCTCGACCGCGCAGCCTCGGCGCTCTATATCCGCGCCCCGCTCCAGCACGAGGGGGCGGTAGCCGTATTTTGCAAGTATGTAGGCGGCAAACATTCCCGCCGGTCCGAAGCCCGCTACTACCGGGCGGTGCTCAAGCCGCCCTTCGCCGAAGCGCGGTTCGAGGCGGGCCTTTTTGCGCAGGACGGCTCTCGCGTCCCTCGCGCAGGCGGCGCTCTCCGCTTCATGCGAGGCGAGGCTCAGCGCGGCGGAGCAAACGCAGCTCACTCTTGAGCGGCGGCAGTCGTAGGAGAGGCGGTGCAGCCTGAGCTCCGGAACTTCAGCGGGTGAGAGTCCCAGCCGCACCAGCGCCTGTTTTTTTGCCTCGGCCTCGAGTTCGGCCGCGCTCAAAAGGGGCAGGCGTATGTCGTTTACTATTATCACGCCGGGCTTATCTGCACGAGGACGCTGTAAACCCCCGCGACCCAGGTCGTGCTATTTGAGGTGACGACGAAGCTCACGGGCACGTTGAACTCCCCGCTCTCTATGCCGCCCAGCGTGTTCATATCCACTATCGCGACTACCGAGCCCGCCAGCACGTTTTCAACGTCCTCGCTGCGGCCTATTACGGTTACGGAGTTTATCTGCTGCGAGAGCACCTCAACCTCGTAGTTAGAGGGCGCGTTCTCCACGCGGATATCCGTCACGTTTACGAGCTTGCTGCCGAAGTTGTCGTCGCTGAAGGAGACCGAGACCTGGGTTATGTTGTCGATATTCACCGTTCCGCTCGAGAGCTGGATATCAAAGACATAGGTCTCGTCAATATCGAAGGTGGTGAGGTCGATATAGCCGACCGTTCTCGTCCTGAGGTTGTCTATTGTAGCAGCCGCCGCGGCTATCGGAATCTCGGTGTGGGAGAGGGTATAGCGCAGCGAGCTCGTATCGAAGCCCTCGGGCACGTTCGTGAAGCCTATATCAAGCTGGAGCATGCCGCGCTTTAATATCGGAACCGTTACGTCTGCGGTAGCGGGCTCTATTCTGAGCGAGCCTCCGGTTATGTCGTTGCCGTTTTCGTCGCGCGCCACCAGCGTAACCGTGCGCCGCAGGGACTCGGAGAGCGTGGCGTTCACCTCTACTACCGCGGCGACGGAGGCGACTCTCTCGACCTCGAGCTCGGGCCCGCTCACGGTTACCTCGGTCGGGGAGACTACGGCGGTCTCCGCCACAAGCCCCTCGGCGGGGGTGAGACCGCTTATCTCCGCGGTCACGGCGAATTTGCTCGAGAGCGCGGCGTCGAAGGTGAGGGAGATGCGCTCGGGATTTACGGACTCAATAACAAAATCGGCGGAGGCGTCCGCCTTCTGGGCGTTGAGGGCGACCTCGTAAACCCCGGCCGCGCTGACTGAAGAAACGTCCGGCGTAACTATAATGCTGCTCGCGTCCAGCGCGCCTACCACGCTGCGCTCGCCGCGGACGCTCACGCTTACGCGAACCTCCTCGCGCTCGATTATATCCAGCCCCAGCGCGGCGTAGGTGGAGCTGTCCGCCATCGTGAGGGGTATGTTGTTAATCGCGCGCGTCGTCTCGGGGCTTACGGTTAAAACAACGGCGGCCCAGCAGACGACGGCCAGCGCGAGGGAAAAGAATATTAAAAAGGTCTTGTTGCGAAAGAGGGCGGAAAGCCTTTTCCTCATCATTTTGAAAACAGCCTTTCCATCAAGTTTTTCCTGTCCTGCTCGCCGTCTGCGGGGACGAGCTCATTTTGCAGCTCCCTGAAGAGGCCGGCCCTGTCGAAGTGGCGGCGAATCGCGCCGTCCTTTGTTATCGAGATGGTCCCGGTCTCCTCGGAGACGACTATTATCATCGCGTCCGCGTTCTCGCTCATGCCTATGGCCGCGCGGTGGCGCGTACCCATACCTCGCGAGATGTTGGAGCGCTGGGAGACGGGCAGCAGGCAGCCCGCCGCGACTATGCGCGCGTCGCGGATTATGACCGCGCCGTCGTGCAGGGGGGAGCCCTTATAAAATATTGTTTCCAAGAGCTCGCTCGTGACCTCGGCGTCCAGCCCCGTTCCGGTTCGTATAACCTCGTCGAGCACGGCCTCGCGCTCTATAACTATGAGCGCGCCCGTTCTCTCGCGGGACATGTGCTCGCAGGAGTCTGAAATCTGCTTCGCCACCTCGCTCCAGCGCGCGCTGTTCGCCGAGGAATCCCTGGCGGTGAAAAAGGAGAGTATGGGTATCCTGCTGCGGCCCATCTGCTCGAGCGCCCTTCTAAGCTCGGGCTGAAAGACCACGACCAGCGCCAGCAGTCCGAAGGAGAGCACGTTTTCCAAAAGGAAGTTAACCGTCTTGAGTTCCAGCTCGCGCGAGAGGAAGTAGCAGACTAAAAGGATGACTATCCCGCGCAGAAGCTGCGCCGCGCGCGTGCGCCGCACCAGCGTCATTAGTTGGTAAATGATGTAGGCGATTATGAGGATGTCTATAACATCGCGCCAGCCGGAGGCGCGAACCAGAGTTCTTAATCCCTCGCCTATTGAATTGAGTATGTTCTGCATTTAAAGCCGCGTCCCTTCGCGCGTGGCCGCCGCCCGCGCACTGTTATTAGCTTCAGTCCTCTTTCAAGAGCGCCGCGGCGTGGGCAGCTATGCCCTCGCCCGTCCCGGTAAAGCCCAGGCCCTCTTCGCTAGTGGCCTTTATGTTTATCCGCGAAGGCTCCGTTTCCAGAGCCGAGGCGATGTTCTCGCGCATTTTTTCAATATAGGGCCTCAGCTTCGGCGCCTGGCAGATAACCGTTGCGTCCGCGTTCACAAGGCCGAAGCCCGCCTCGCGCACGAGCCGCCAAGCGCGCGCGAGCAGCTTTAAGCTGTCGGCCCCGCTGTAGCTTTCGTCGCTGTCCGGAAAGAGCGCGCCTATATCCGGCAGGCCCGCCGCGCCGAGAAGGGCGTCCGTCAGCGCGTGCAGCAGCACGTCCGCGTCCGAGTGGCCCAAAAGCCCCTTCTCAAAGGGTATTTCAACGCCGCCCAAAACGAGCCTGCGGCCCGCCTCGAGCCTGTGTACGTCGTAGCCGTGTCCCACTCTCATCTCGCCTACCCCCAAAATCCTGCGCGCCCGCTCGAGGTCTCCGGGCTCGGTTATTTTTATGTTGTCGCGCTCGCCCTCGACCACCCTAACCTTGCGGCCCACTCTTTCAAGCATCTGGCAGTCGTCCAGAGCCTCAATGCGCCCCTTGGCCGCCGCGCGGTAGAGGGTTGCCTCAAAGACCTGCGGGGTGGCAATAGCTACGAGCGAGCTGCGGTCGGGTGTGTGGATTATGGTGTTCTCGCCGTCAATCTCTTTTACGGTGTCCACCATCCGCACGCCCGGCGCGGCCGCGCCGTATTCAAGGGCGGCCTCTATTACTCTTGTTATCAGAGCGTCGCTCGCGAGCGGGCGCGCTCCGTCGTGTATCGCGTAATAATCGCTCTCGGCGCTCGCCGCTGCTATGCCCGCCTGCACCGAAAGCGCCCGGGTAGGCCCGCCGAGCACAACGGCCTTAACCTTGGGCAGCCGGGCGCAGAGGCTGGCTATCTCCAGGCGGTTTTTGGGTCCCGCTACGATTATAAGCTCGTTTACCAGCGCATTTCCGCGCATTGCGTCCACCGCGCGCTCAATGACCGTTTGTGAGCCCAGTTTGGAGAGCAGCTTGTCCGCGCCCCCCATTCTCGAGGAGCTTCCGCCCGCCACGATTATTGCGCTGACAAAAGCCATTGAACCCTCCAAAGCACCGCCCCCGGGCGAATTTGTTACAGATAATTTATTCTAACACAGTCGGCGCGATAAAACAATTGAAAAGAGGGTTACATTTAATGCCTTGAGCCGTCCCTACTGCGCGGATTTCCAGCTTTGAGCGCGCGCTCAAGGCCGCTTGCCGCCGTCCGTGTATTCCTGCAAAACAATGCGTGCTCTTTAGGGTATCTCCTCCCAGCCTTCGGGGGGTGGTGCGGCAAAAAATCCACGCGACGGGACACTCCCTGCAGCCCGCTGCGATTGAAAGCCCGTCCGCCTTTCTGCTATAATGGGCGAAATTTGGAGAAAAAGGGCGCGAGCGGCCTGAAGGCGCGCTTGCGGTGCAAATACGGCTGATGATTTACAAAAGCGAAAGGCCGCCTGAAAAGAGCAAAACGGAAAGCTCCCTTGAGCGGGAAACCGGCTCCCGGCGGATGAGAAGCTCCAAAAAGAGAAAAAAGAGCTCGGGAGCGGGCTTTGTTGTGTTTATGGCTCTGCTGACGCTCGCTGCCGTTACGACCATGGCGGTGCTGGCCCTGCGCGCGGGAGAGGAGCTCGCCGCTCTCTCGGCGCTGCCCGTTACGGGCGAGGCCGGGGACGCCTACATAGACGACTACACCGGCGCGGTCTACTCGGACGAGACCTTCACTTATGCAGACGAGGTCTTTACCGCCTACGAGGGAGTGCGCCGCAACGAATACGACCCGGAGGGTTTCTATTTCAGCGGCGGCAGAATGGGCTATACCGACCCTGAGACCGGCGAGGAGGCCCTGCTGGGCATAGACGTCTCCTCACATCAGGAGGAGATAGACTGGTACGCCGTCAAGGCTGACGGAATAGAGTTCGCGATGATAAGGGTGGGCTACCGCGGCAATACCGAGGGCAAGTTGAACCTCGACAACCGGTTTCAAAACAATATGCTGGGAGCCGCCGAGGCGGGGGTGCCCGTCGGGATTTACTTCTACGCGCAGGCCATAGATGTGTACGAGGCGCGCGAGGAGGCCGCCTGGGTGCTCGAGCAGATAGAGCCCTATGAGATAGCCTATCCCGTGGTCTACGACTGGGAATATGTCGGCGACCCGACGACGCGCACGGCGAACACGGACGGCCTCACGATAGACCGCTGCGCCGAGGAGTTCTGCGATATCATAGCCGCGGCGGGCTACACGCCCATGGTCTACTTCAACCGCGAGCTCGCCTACCGCTCAATAGACCTCTACCGCCTGCAAAAATACGACTTCTGGCTCGCGGAGTACAACGAGACCCCGACCTTTTTCTACGGCTTCGAGATGCTTCAGTACAGCTACACGGGCAGGGTGGACGGCATAGAGGGCGGTGTGGATATGAACCTCTGCTTCGCCGACTATCTCGGCGGCTGAGAGCAATTCGGGGCTTCCGCCGCTTTAAAACAAGGGTCCGGTTTTTCAATCACAGAGCGATAACAACTACTGCGCGAAGCGGGCGCGATACGCCGTATTTCCACAAAACTTGAGCTTTACGCCTTGTTAAAAGCCCGTTCTTGGTTTATTATATATTTTATCTTGAATTTAAAGGCCTTGCAGTTCACAGGAAGCGCGTGTCACAAGAGCGTGTTCAATGCTCTGCTTCCCCCGCCTGCGGCGGAGGAGGACAGAGAAAAAGCGCGGGGCGGTGTTACAGGAAAGGAGGCGCCTGATATATGTTTGTTAAACCCAGAGAGGCGTCGCCTGAAACACAGCGAGCGCCCGAGGAGGGCGTATTCATAATCGGCACCGGCCTCGGCGAAAAGCCCTTGAGCGAGGCGCAGAGCGCCGCTCTCGAGCCTCCCGCGGAGGCTGCGGCGGGGGACGGCTTTAGGGCCGCGCTTTCCGAAGCGCAGGGCGAGAACATAAATGCCGCCGAAGCTGAGTCCGGCGCGGCGCAGGACGAAGACCTTGAAAAAACCCGCGAGTTTCAGGCTCTGGGCCGCGAGGAGAATACCATAAAGCCCGTTCGCGTGAAGGCGAAGGGCGGAAAACGGACGGCGCTCAGAATAGCCGCCGCGCTGTTTTTGCTCGCGCTGCTCTGCGCGGGGGCCTGCGTCTATATAGCCGAGCCCTGGGTGGCTCCCGAGAAGGACAGCTACGCGGGGCCCGTCGAGGAGGAGCTGACCCCGGCGACGATAAGCGTCGGCGAGACCTATCCCCTCGATCTGGAGCTTCGGCCCAACGAGAAGATTTCAACCGTCGAGCTCGACGCCGACCTTTTGCTCTACAACGAGGACGCGAGCGTCACGGCGATGGGCGAATACTACAAAACCGAGCTTATAATAAATACGCGCGAGATAAGGGTGGTTCAGAGGGGCTACGAGCGCGATATTATAGTTTTCGGGCGGGATATAACCGAAGAGTATTTTGATTTGCGCGCGAGGCTGCGCGAAATGATGGACATAGAGGTGATTTCTCCCCCCAGAACCGAGCTGCGGGATTTGCGGGTGATTCGCCAGGTCTTCACGATAAACGGCGTGCCCACGCTCGAGGAGAACATAGCCGGCGAGATAGAGGAGCTGGACACCTACGACGTAGTCATAAGCAATTTCGACCGCGAGGCGGGCTACGAGGCGATAATAGTAGCCAACAACCCCGCCATAGCGATAGTGACCCCGGTGGATTTTTCCCAAACACAGTGCGATTTCGTCATAACAGGAGTCGAGCAGGGCTGGTGTACAGCAACGGCCTATATAGGATTCTGGAAGAGCGTTGAGCCCGAGGTCTACGAGGAATACCTCTCCTCCCAGCTCGCGCAGGACTCCCCCGAGCTGCGCGAGAACGAGATATTCGTAAAGGTTCGCGAGGTAAGCTACAACATCAGAATAAAGGCCCGCCAGCTCCGCTACTATTATTACAGGGGCCGCTGGTATTCCTACTAAGCTTTGGCTTTCAATTCAATAAGCAAGAGAAAGGGAGCGCCCCGGCTGCGTTCCGGCTCAAGCTTTGCGGATTTATTTAGGGCGTTTCCCCCGCCGAAGGCGGGGGAAACGCCCTAACTTATTGACATTGACCTGAGGTGGGGAAGGACAGTGAAAAGGCGCGCAAAAGGGATACTCCCCGCCCTTTTCCTTGCTTGACAGCACATAGGGGCGAAATATAAAATGAAGCAGAAAATTAACACTCAAAGGAGTTAAATATGGAAATAGCCGTCCACACCATAGAAAGCGCGCTGTCCGCCCAGACTCTCAGCTATGTGCCCGAGTTTTTTAAAGAGATAGAGAAGCATATGCCCCACACCCTTAAGGAGGCCCCGCTCGAGCAGTTCGCCAAGGCGGATTTCAGGCTGCTCTTTGTCGCCTCCGGCGGCAGCGAGGAGGGCTTTTTAAAGGAGTATGAGCTTCTCACCTCCAAACCCTGCTACATACTCACGAGCGGCGAGAGCAATTCGCTGGCCGCCTCCATGGAGATACTCTCCTACCTTCAAAACCACGGCGGCCGCGGCGAGATAATCCACGGCGACCCCTCGCTGGTGGCCGGGCGCATAAGCGCGCTGCTGGCCGCTGCAAAAGCGGTGAGCAAGCTTCGCGGCGCCAAGCTCGGCGTTGTGGGCAAGCCCTCGGATTGGCTCATAGCCAGCGAGGTCGATGAGAACGCGCTGAAGCAAAAGCTCGGCATCGAGCTCGTGAGGGTGCCGATGAGCGAGCTCTTTGAAGAGATAGAAAAGAACGACTACCCCGAGAACGAGTGGACAAAGAAGCTGCTGGCCTGCGGCTACGACGAGGCGGAGGTCAAAAAGGCTCTGGGCGTTTACGGCGCCTTCCGCAGGATAGTCGATAAGTACGGCCTGGCGGGCATAACCGTGCGCTGCTTCGACCTTCTGGGCAGCGTTAAGACCACCGGCTGCCTGGGGCTTGCCATCCTCAACGCCGAGGGTGTTTACGGCGGCTGCGAGGGGGATATACCCTCTCTCATTTCCATGGCCGTGCTGGGCGCGATTTCCGGCGAGCCTGTATTCATGTGCAACCCCAGCCGCATAGACACCGGAAGCCGCGAGATGGTCTTCGCCCACTGCACCCTGCCGCTCAATATGCCCTATGAATCCTCGCTGACCACCCATTACGAGTCCGGAATAGGCGTAGCCATAGCGGGCTCCATACCCGAGGGCCCCTGCACCGTATTCAAGACCGACGGCGCGCTCGAGCGCCGCTTCGCAGCGAGGGGCGAAATAATCGCCAATCTGCGCGAAAAGCTGCTCTGCCGCTCTCAGATAAAGCTCAAAATCAGCCCCGAGGCTCAGTGCTACTTCCTGCGCGAGCCCATAAACAACCACCACCTCGTCTGCGTCGGCGACTGGACGTCGGCCTGCGAAGAATTTTTCTCGATGCTCTAAACGCAACGTTTCGCATACCTGCTTAAACGCTCCAGACTCCCCCGCCGAAGGCGAAGGAGCCTGGAGCACAGCTTCCGCGCAAACTGAACGCTCCCTTTTGTGCCGCAGGTGTTTTTGCTGCCGGCCTTGGAAAAAACGAGAACTCGAAGGAGACCAGGCTCAAAAATGGAAAAAAGTCAAAAGGAAAAATCACAGAAGGAGTTGAAAGAGCTGCCGGGTATTTCGGTATATAAGAACCGCTTTTTGTATGCGCTGTTTCCCTGCGGTCTCTTTTGTTTCATATATCTGTTCTTCGGCCCGCTCTCCCTTATACACACCAACTCTTCCGTTTTAAAAATTACAATTTTCTCGGCGACGCCCTATTATCTGCTCGCCTTTGCGGCCGGAACGCTTTTATCCTCCGCGCTGCTCGCAATTCTCAGAGGAAGCCTCTTCTGCGGCGCGGCCACTATGGTACTGTGGCTGTCCCTCGGAAGCTATATCCAGCGAAACATGCTCAATCCCGACTTTGGGCTTTTAATCGGAACGGCGATCCCCTGGGAAGAGTACACGGGAAGGACGCTGCTGAATTTAGCTTTTTGGGGAGCGCTTCTGCTGCTGCTGTTCCTGCTTAAAAACGCGCTTAAGGCGAAGTGGGAAAAGGTGCTTCGCATAGTAAGCGTGATTGTAGTCCTCATGCAGACGACCGCCTTGGTGACATTCTATTTTGCTTCAGACGGCACTGAGGACGAGGTCGACTATGCTCTGTCAACAGATGGCGTTGCGCTTGTTTCTGAAAACGAGAACATAATAGTGTTTATTCTGGACGCAACTTCAAATAACGCGCTTAACAAAACTCTTGCTGTCTACCCCGACGCGCTGTCCCTCCTGAACGATTTTACTTATTACAACAACTGCGCTCCGACCTTCTACGGAACCTACCCCGAGATGATTTCGATTTTCACGGGCAACGGAAGCTATGACACAAACGCCTCCTATCTGGATTTTGAGCGCGTTTCGTGGAGCTCGTCTCCCGCAGCCGAGTTTTACGCCCTGCTGAAAAGCAGAGCTTACGTCACCTCGTTTTACACCGACCCGCGCGTATTATCGCAGACGCTTTCTAATATTGAGGGAAAGATCGATAATACCACGGCACCCGAGGCCTTCCTTGGCATACAGCCCCTGAAGATGTACGAAAAGCTGGGGGTTCTGACGTGTTATGAATACTTTCCGCTCGGACTCAAGGCCAGCTTTTATAAATCTACCGGAGAATTTGACGACCTTATTGCAAACAGCGATGGCTCGACGATTTGGTCTCTGGACGGAGAGGCGTTAAGCTCAAAGCTTTTTGAAACGGGTCTTTCGGCAAGCGAAAGCAATCAAATGAAGGTCTATCATTTTGAAGGAGCGCACAGCCCGTATATTTTAAGCGATACGGGTCTGCCGAGCGAGGACAGCACCTCTCTGGAAGAGCAGGTCATGGGCTGCTTTGTCATTATAGGGGAATACATCTCCCAGCTTAAAGAAATCGGAGCCTACGATTCCTCCACAATAATAATCACCGCCGATCACGGAGACTATACCTATAACGGCTCGCATGACTCAAATTCGGCCATCCTGTTTGTCAAGCTCCGAAATGAAACGCATGAAGAGCTGCAGGTATCCGAGGCGCCGGTGACCCACCTTGAATTGCTGCCCACCATTGCGGCGGACGCCGGACTGGACGGCGATTACGACTTCGGCGCTGTTTTGGCCGACTTCAGCGAGGGAGAGCCGCGCGAGCGCATATTACACAAATGGGAAAACACCCTCGGCGGCCCGAATCAATATGACGCCTTCTATGTCTTTCGCTACAGCTCCCACATTCGGGAGCTGAACGACCTTACCGAGCCCGATGAAATACTGCCGCTTTACGACTGTTTCTATTGAATAAACAGAGAAAAAGCGCTACAATTACAAAAACAATACTAGGAGAAAGAAAATGTATATCGATCCCGCGGCAACCTCATACATAATTCAGGTAGTGGCCGGCGTAGTTATCTCGCTGGGCGTAGTGGTGGGCGTTTTCTGGAAGAAGATAAAGCTCTTTTTCCAGCAGAAAAAGATAGAGGCCACCGAGAAGCAGCTTAAGGCCCGGGCCGAGCAAAAAGAAGCCAAGGGCGAATAAGACAAACTCAGCATGATAAATATAATCGCCGCTCCGCTGGGCTGGCTCATGCGGTGGCTGTTTGAGCTTACGGGCAATTACGGCCTTACAATAATACTGTTCGCGGCCGCAACAAAGCTGATAATGCTGCCGCTCAGTATCTGGGTGCAGAAAAACTCAATAAAGATGGTGAGGCTCCAGCCGCAGGTCAACGAGATAGCGGCGCGCTATGCCGGAGATAAAGACAAGGCCGCGCAGGAGCAGCTGGAGCTCTACAAAAAAGAAAAATACCGCCCGCTCCTCGGCGTGGTCCCGATGCTTATACAAATTCCTATAATCGTCGGGCTTATTAATGTTGTCTATAATCCCCTGAAGTTTCTGCTGAGGCTTTCCGCGGATACCATTGACGCGCTTTCTGCGGCGGCCGCCTCGGCGCTCGGAGTTGAAACGCTCGGAGCGGCGGGGCAGCTGATTACAGCGAGAATGGCGCAGGATTCGGCCTACGCCTCCGCTTTTTCCGCTGTATCGGGAAGCGGCGCGCGGGAGGCTCTGGCGAAGATAAACGCGCTGGATTTCAGGCTTTTCGGTCTTGATTTATCGCAGACGCCCTCCTTGAGCGAGGCGAGCTGGCTGCTTATCGTGCCTGCCCTCGCCGCCCTGAGCTCGCTGCTGCTCTCCGAGCTTCAAAACCGCTTCAACGTGCTTCAAAAGGAGCAGAAGCGAAAGAGCCAGACGGGAATGACTCTGTTCCTGACGCTCTTCTCGCTGGCCTTCGCCTTTCTGGTGCCCGCCGCTATCGGCGTTTACTGGGCGGTGGGGAACCTGGCCGCCATACTCATAATGTTCTTTGTGAACGCGCTCATTCCGCCCAAAAAATATATAGATTACGAGGTTCTGGAAGCCAGTAAAAAAACGCTCGAAAGCGCGCAGAGGGCCCAGAAGCAAAGCGGGCCCACCCGCGAGCAGAAGAAGCGCGCCAAGGCGGACTACAAGCGCTTTTTCAGCCCCGACAACGAGGGCAAGGAGCTGGTGTTCTACTCTGTAAAAAACGGCTTCTACCGCTATTACAAGGACTTGATAGAACGCATACTCGCCGAGAGCGACATTGTTATACACTATGTCACGAGCGACGCGAACGACGAGGTGTTCTCTCTGGCGAGCGAGCGCTTTATTCCCTATTATATTGAGGGCAACAATCTTATTTACTTCTTCATGAAGCTCGATACCGAGCTCATGGTAATGACCATGCCCGAGATAGAGAAGTACTACTACAAGCGCTCTCTGGTGCGCAAGGACATAGACTATGTGTATACTTTCCACGCGATGGTGAGCACGCATATGATATACCGCACGGGCGCCTTCGACCACTATGACACAATACTGTGCGTAGGTCCCCACCACACAGCGGAGATACGCGAAACAGAGCGGGTTTACGGACTGCCCGAAAAGAGGCTTGTCGAGTTCGGCTATCCCCTGCTGGACGACCTTCGCGAAAGCTATGAGCTGCTTGAAAAGAAGGATTCCCGCTTTCAGGTGCTTATCGCCCCCTCACACCACGACGGCAACATCCTGGACTCGTGTATAGACGGCGTGCTTAATGCGGTGATGGGCAGGGGCTGGCGCATTATTGTGCGGCCTCATCCTCAATACATGCGCCACAACTCGGGCAGACTCGCCGAGCTCGCGCAGCGTTATTCCGACTGCAGCGATGTCGAGTTTGAGACGGACTTTTCAACAAACGACAGCCTGTATACTTCTGACCTTATGATAACCGACTGGTCGGGAATATCTATGGAGTATTCCTTTACTACGCTGCGCCCGTGTTTGTTTATCAATACGCCGATGAAGGTTCTGAATCCGGAATATGAAAAGATAAACCTTGAGCCCATACAGATTAAAATTAGGGATAAGATAGGCGTATCCCTGAACACCGACGAAACTCAGCGTCTTACGGACGTCATAAACGATATAAAGAACGGCAGGATACTCACTAAAGACGACATAGACAAAATAGTTAAGGATACGGTCTATAATGTCGGGTCAAAGGGCGCGGCGGGCTCGGATTACATAATCGGCGAAATCAACCGCAGGCGCTCGGCCGGCAGCAATTCTTGAAGGGGAGCGTTATGAGCGACAAAAAAACCGTGTTCATGAGCATGAGCACCGATATCCTGCATGGGGGTCATATAAACATAATCCAAAAGGCAGCCGCCCTAGGTGAGCTCACCGTCGGAGTTTTGAGCGATGAGGTGGTTTCCAGCTATAAAAGGTACCCCCTGCTCTCTTGCGAAGAGCGCATGAAGATAGCCGCGGGTATTAACGGCGTTAGCAGGGTTGTGAAGCAGAATCGCCTTGATTATCAAGAGGTAATTACCGAGCTAAGACCCGACTATATCGTTCACGGCGATGATTGGAAAACAGGGTTTCAAAAGCCGATTCGCGAGGAGTGCATTAGACTGCTCTCCGAATTTGGGGGAGAGCTTATAGAGTTTCCCTTTACGGAAAATGAGGAGTACGGAAGAATAGAAGCCGCCGCCCGCTCGCAGCTTTCCATTCCGGATATCCGCCGCGGCAGACTGAAGAACCTGCTGGCCGCCAAAGGACTTGTAACCTGCCTCGAGGCTCACAGCGGAATAACGGGGCTGATTGTTGAAAAGACGAGCGTTTTTCAAAACGGCGCCGTCAGGCAATTCGATGGAATGTGGGTTTCCAGCCTTTGCGACTCAACGGCAAAGGGAAAGCCAGATATAGAGCTCGTTGATTTTTCGTCCAGAATAAAAACCATTGATGAAATAATGGAAGTGACTACTAAGCCAATCGTTATGGACGGAGACACGGGCGGGCTTACCGAACACTTTATATATACCGTCAGAACCCTTGAGCGCATGGGCGTTTCCGCCATTATAATTGAGGACAAAACCGGGCTTAAGAAGAACTCGCTTTTCGGAACTGAGGTTCCTCAAACGCAGGACAGCATTGAAAACTTCTGCGAGAAAATAACCGCGGGAAAGAAGGCTCAGAAAACGAGCGAGTTCATGATAATAGCGCGGGTGGAAAGCTTAATTCTCGAGCGCGGCATGGACGACGCGCTGAAAAGAGCGCGGGCTTACAGCGCTGCCGGCGCGGACGGCATAATGATACATTCGCGAAAAAAAGAGCCGGATGAAATCTTCCGGTTCATTGATGCTTTCCGAAAGGAAGACAAGCGTTCGGTTCTCGTAGTAGTGCCAACATCTTTCAATTCCGTTACTGAAGAGGAGTTTAAACTGCGCGGCGTTAACATTGTTATATATGCAAATCAATTGACGCGCAGCGGTTTTCCAAGCATGAGAAAAACCGCCGAAACCATCCTCGAGCACCACAGAGCCAAGGAAGCCGATGAGAAATACTGCATGTCTATCAAAGAGATCATTTCATTGATTCCCGAGGAATAATCCGACCAAAGAAAGGGAGACTTATCATGGATCTTCAGGAAAGAGTACGCTTAAAAAAAGCGGAGAGAGCGGAGCTTTACAGCCTTGAGCCTCCGTTCCCCTATTCGAACTTTCTGCTGGAGCTTTCAAACGCCTGCAATCACGAATGTATCTTCTGCGCCCATCAGAAGATGAAGCGCAAGGTGGGCAAGATGAAGCCGGAGATGGCGGAAAGCGCACTGCGTCAGGCCTACGAGCTGGGCACCCGCGAGGTGGGTTTTTACGCTACCGGCGAGCCTTTCCTCGTGCCGGAGCTGCCGGATTATATACGGCTTGCAAAAGAAATAGGCTATGAATATACCTACCTTACCTCTAACGGTTCTTTGGCAACGCCCGAAAGGATACGCGCCGTAATTGACGCGGGACTCGACAGCATAAAGTTTTCGATAAACGCTCCCGAAAGAGAGCTTTACAAGTTTATCCACGGGCACGACCATTTTGACACGGTTGTCGAGCACCTTAAGTACCTTAACGAGTACCGCAAAGAGAGCGGCAAGCAGTATAAGATTTTTGTAACCGGTATCCTCACGCGCTTCACTGAGAATATGCGCGATATGTACTTCGAAAAATTCGGAGACTTGACCGACGAGATAGTTTTCAAGAACGTGTACAATCAGGGCGGGTATATGCCGGAAATCGAATACCTGCTCAAATGCACCACGGACAACGAGACATACCGGCGCTGCAATCTGCCCTTTGACGCGCTCTGCGTTACCTGCGAGGGCTACCTCTCGGTAGAAAACGCGGATTATGAGAATATGCTGATTGTTGCGGATCTCAACAAGGTATCGCTCAAGGAGGGCTGGTACGGCGAAAAGATGAAGGAAGTTCGCCGCATGTTTATGGACGACTCTCTTTGCGGCACTATATGCGACGGCTGTGTTCATCATCAGCTGCGGCCTGCCGCGCCCCTGATGCCGGAGCTGGCAACCGCAAACGAAGACCAATTCCTCGATAAAAAAGTCAGGATGCGCATTAAGGCCGCCGGCTTCCCCTATCAAAAGCTTGTTTATGTGCCCATGGCAGCCGATATCATTCACCCCGGACATATAAACATAATAAGGGAAGCGAGCAAGCTCGGGCGCGTTATGGTGGGGCTCTTCAGCGACGACGCGATACGCTCCTACAAGCCGGAACCCTATATGTCCTATGACCAGCGTAAAATAGTGGTTGAGCATCTAAAGGGCGTTGACGAAGTTGTGGAGCAGAGCACGAAAGATTATTCGGACAATCTGCGCAGGTATATGCCGGATATTATGGTACATGGCACCGACTGGAGAAGCGGGCCTCTCTCCGAAGTTAGAGAAAAGGCGATCAAGCTGATGTCAGAGTGGGGCGGAGAAATTGTTGAGCCCGAATACACCCCGAACGTTTCCTCAAGCGAGCTCAAAAAGAAAGCGAAAAATGAGAGCTGAAACCTTTACAAAACTTTTAAACAGCGAATTTTTCACCGGCGTTCCCGACAGTCAGCTGAGTCCCTTTTGCAGCTATCTGATGAATACCTGCGGCGTCGGCGGGCGGCATATAATCGCCGCCAACGAGGGCAACGCCGCAGCGCTGGCGGCGGGCTATCATCTGGCGACGGGCAAAACGCCGGTGGTCTACCTGCAAAACAGCGGGATAGGCAATATAGTCAACCCCCTGGCCTCCCTGCTGAACGAGAAGGTGTACGGCATTCCCTGCATCTTCGTCGTGGGCTGGCGCGGGGAGCCGGGAGTTCACGACGAGCTGCAGCACGTCTATCAGGGCGAGGTTACGCTTCGTCTGCTGGAGGATATGCAGGTGAGCTGCTTTGTCGTCCGCGGGGATACGACGCCTGGGCAGCTGGCCGCGAAGCTGGAGGAGTTTAAGCCTCTTTTGCAAAGGGGCAAGCAAGTCGCCTTTGTTATCGCGAAGGGCGCGCTCGAGTATTCAGAAAAATTCAGACCCGGGGACGCGGGCTCCATGCTGCGTGAGGAGCTTATCCGGCGCGTAACAGCGGCCTCTGAAGAGGATATTGTGATATCCACCACCGGCAAGACCTCGCGCGAGCTCTTTGAGCTCAGAAAGGCCGCCGGGCAGCCGCACAAATATGATTTTCTCACCGTCGGCTCAATGGGCCACAGTTCCTCAATAGCCCTGGGCCTCGCATTGCAAAAGCCCTCCCGCCGTGTCTGGTGCATAGACGGCGACGGAGCCGCCCTTATGCACATGGGAGCGATGGCGCTGATCGGCCAGAGCGCGCCGCGCAATCTTATTCATATTCTTATCAACAACGCCGCGCACGAGAGCGTGGGCGGCCTGCCGACCGTCGCGGGCGGTATGGACTGGGTGAAGATTGCCGAGGGCTGCGGCTATCCCTTTGCCGCGTCGGCAAGCGATTATGAGGAGCTGGAGCGAGCTTTAAAGGCGGCGAGGGAGCGCGGGACGCTCTGCTTTATAGAGGCCAAATGCGCCGCAGAAGCGCGCGCGGATCTAGGCAGGCCCACTTCCACGCCCAAGGACAACAAGGAAGAACTTATGGCGTACCTGGCCTCGCGTCCCTAGGTGCTGAAAAGTGCAGGGCTGCTGCCTTTCGGATATGATGCGCGCCTCATGGTAAAAGCTTCCTTTAAGAGTTAGACTAATCTTAAAGTCTGACACAGCGAGCTTTGGGCTTTCGGCAAATGCTTCGATATTTAAAAAGAGCAGGACTCCCGCTCTTTTTTCACTATATTTCGAGGGGGCTTTGCAGCCGCCCTCTTTTTTTAATTTGCGAGCGCCGCCTTAAACGCCTACAGCCTCAAAGACCTTATCTATGCTGCCGCTTACAACAAGGTCCGCGGCGCTGTCGCTGGGCGTTGGACTAAGGTTCACTATGGCGAGGCGGGACTTTTTCGGGCGGTACTGCACGAGGCCCGCCGCCGGGTAGACGGACATGGAGGTTCCGCCTATTATGAGCAGATCGCAGCGGCTTATGGCGTAAATAGCGCCGTCTACCGTAGTCGTGTCGAGCGGTTCCTCGTAGAGCACCACGTCCGGCTTTACAAGGCCGCCGCAGGCGTCGCAGCGCGGCACGCCCTCGCTCGCGAGGATGTAAGCCAAATCAAATTCCTTTTCGCACTGGCAGCAGTAGTTGCGGTGGACGCTGCCGTGCAGCTCGAGGACGCGGCGGCTTCCCGCCTTCTGGTGCAGACCGTCTATGTTCTGCGTCACTACGGCGCGAAGCCTGCCCGCCTTTTCGAGCTCGGCGAGCTTATAGTGCGCGGCGTTCGGCTCGGCCTTGGGAAAGAGCATTTTGTCCTTGTAGAACTCGTAAAACTCTTCCGCGTGCAAAGCAAAAAAGCTCGCGGAGATAATGGTCTCGGGCGGGTATTTGTATTTCTGGTTGTAAAGGCCGTCCGGGCTTCTGAAATCGGGTATGCCGCTGGGCACGGAAACGCCCGCGCCGCCGAAAAAGACTATATTGGAGCTTTCGGCTATAAGCTTGTTTAAATCCTCAGCTGTGGGCATTGTTTTTCTCCCTTTGTGTTCGGCCGCCTGCTGTAAAGGGGCGGCGGGCCGATGTCGGCGTATTGCAAGGCGGCCTTAAAGATACTTTAAACGGCCTCGGCGGCTTCGCTGTCAGCAGAGGCTTCCACGCTCGAGTCCTCGGGCACGGCGGCAGTCTCGCCGTCTATTCGGCGGTAGACCATGTCGAAGCTCTCGCTCATGTCGTCGGTATAGAACTCGCGCAGAGTAAGGGAGCCGTCCCCGGTTTCGATTATGTAGCGGTCGATGTAGTAGTCCTGACCGAACTCCGAATACTTGAAGAGCAGGCACTGGTTTTCAACATAGACCTCGACCTCGCCGCTGAGGACGCTGTCAATGGGCCAGGAGCCGTCGAGGTAGCCGTCCTCGTCGCGCGCGTCGGGGAGGAGGTGGGTCAGGGTGAAGCTGCCGTCGGCGTTTATCTCGAGCATTTCAACATAGCCGTGGGAGGGGTCGTCCGCGTCGGTAAAGGGCTCGGTAAGCCCGCGGCCGCTGATGTATTC
>JAUNBN010000192.1 GCA_030527085.1 Oscillospiraceae bacterium | reverse complement strand
GAGCTGCACGTCCGCCTGGGCGTCGACTCCCGCCACGCTGACCAGCAGGTTCGCGGCGCGGTAGTTCTGCCCAACGGAACCGGCAAGAGCGTCAGGGTCTGCGTGTTCGCCAAGGGCGACAACGCCAAGGCCGCCGAGGCAGCCGGAGCCGAGATAGTAGGAGCAGAGGAGCTCGCCGAGAGGATACAGAAGGAAAACTTCATGGACTTTGACGTGGTCATCGCCTCTCCTGACATGATGGGCGTCGTCGGCAGACTTGGTAAGGTATTGGGCCCCCGCGGACTAATGCCGAACCCCAAGGCCGGAACGGTTACCCCCGACGTGGGCAGGGCCGTCAGCGAGGCCAAGGCCGGCAAGATAGAGTACAGGCTCGACAAGAGCAACATTATCCACTGCCCGATAGGCAAGGCCTCCTTCGGCGCCGAAAAGCTCACTGAAAACTTCGAGACGCTTATAGACGCCATAGTCAAGGCCAAGCCCGCCGCCTCCAAGGGGCAGTATATCAAGTCCTGCGTGGTCTCCACCACCATGGGCCCTGGCGTGAAGGTTGCCACCGCCCGCTATATGTCCGCCGGAACCCAGCAGAGCTAGTTTGCACTAAGGTTTTTATTATCCGCAAGAGCTTCCTGTGCCGAATTTGCGCGTACAGGAAGCTTTTCTTTTATTGAAATCGGCCTGCAATAACTGTTAAAAAGAACTGGCAGCTATCGTATCGGCGAGCCGAGTTACTGGGAACTAGCTCTTTAAGAGCATTCAGCTTGCGCGGCCTTTACAGAGAAACAGTGCGCGTTAGGGGGCGCTCCCCGAACTTAAGCTTGTTGTTCCAGAAGAGGGCTTGTGGTACAATTCTTTACATTGACACTCGCGCTGAGGGCTGTATTCCCTCCGCCGAAGGCGGGGGAAATGCAGCGAAAAACCAATGCGGGACATTCCTGCTGAGGAGAGGAGTTTGGCAGAGAAAGCACAGAATAACAGAACAGGCGGGGCAAAAGAGTTTCGCCGCGATGGATTGAACAACTCGCAGCCGCTTTCCGCCCCTCTTTTCTGGGGCAGGGCGGACAGCGTTTTTGCCGTGCTGCTTACTATTGCCGTCGCCGTCTTTTCGCTGAGCTGTCTCGGAGACAGAGAAGCGCCTCAAAGCGGTGTTTACGCAGAAAGAGAAATCAGGGGAGAGATATGCTTCAGCGAGAGCTTCACTCTCTCAGAGCTCTTTTTCTTCCCCGGCATAGCCAAAGGCGAGCTCACGCTTGCAAACGAGAGCAGCATCGTCGCCTATGCGGAGCTGGACCAGAACTCATCCTTTCAATGGAAAAGTCTTAGCTCCTCCGACGGCGTTTACCAAGTTAAAGAGGGGGAAACGCTCACCCTGATTCTTTCGGGGAATATAAGGCTCGAGGAACTGAGTTTTCGCGACGCTTCCAAGACTGCATATCTGCCAAAAACCGACACTGACGAGCTGAGGGCGCTATTTGACGAAGCAGAGCTCGTGCCCGAAAACCCAACTCAGCTCAACGGAATGTATTTCGACGAAATCTACCACGGACGCACAGCCTATGAAATGCTCAAAGGTCTAGAATACTATGAGACCGTACACCCGCCGCTGGGCAAGCTGCTGATAATGCTCGGCGTTGCCGTTTTTGGCATGACGCCCTTCGGCTGGCGGATTGTCGGGGCTGTCTTTGGAGTTATGATGGCGCCGCTCTTATATGCTTTTGCGCTAAGGCTTATCAAAAAGCGGGAGTGGGCCGCTTTCGCGGCCGTACTGTTCTCCTTTGATTTCATGCGTTTTGCCCAGACGAGACTCGCGACAATAGACGTATACCTTGTATTTTTTATAATGCTCGCGGGTTTCTTTATGCTCTGCGGCTGTCAAAAGGCCCTTGAAGAAGGCTTCGCCGCGGCAACGCCGTGCTTTGCTGGCGGCGGCGCCGCTTTCGGACTCGCCGCGGCAACAAAATGGTCCGGGGTTTACGCGGCAGCCGGACTTGCGATATTTTATTTCGGCTGCTTTTACGCTCGCATGAAAAGGCTCAAGGCCGCAGGCGGAGACGTCAAAAGTGAAACAAAGGCTTTTCTGGCCTGCGGCTTAGGATGCTATATCATTCTGCCGCTGCTTATCTATCTTGCCTCTTACCTGCCATATTTTCTCAAGGACGCAGGCTTCGGCTTGCAGGGGATAATAGCGCATCAGGAATTGATGTACAGCTATCACAGCTCGCTCGAAGCCGCACACCCCTTTATGTCCTCCTGGTATACCTGGCCCCTGGACTTAAGGCCCATATGGTATTACATGGGCACGGGGCTGCCCGCGGGCATGTATGCCAGCATAGCCTCTTTCGGCAGCCCGCTGCTCTGGTGGCTGGGGCTTCCGGCCCTGCTGGCGCTTTTCTTGAGTGCAATCGCGTGCAGGGGGAGCCGCGAGGGCTGCTTCGTGCTTGTAAGCTACCTTTCGCTGCTGCTGCCCTGGGCTTTAATAGAACGCTCCGCCTTTATCTACCACTACTTTCCCTGCGTGCCCTTTCTCGCGCTCGCTCTCGCGCTGGCGCTCTCAAGGCTTGAAACGGGGCTGGGAAAAGACCTAAAGCTTTTGAGATGGTCTCTTATGGCCGCGGCCGCGCTGCTCTTCGCTTATTTTTATCCCGCGCTCTCGGGGCTGCCCGTCTCGCGCGGCTATGCGGCCTCGCTGCTCTGGCTTAAATCCTGGGGCTTTTACATTCTTTAAAGTCCACGCTGTGGGACACTCTCCAAATTACGGGAGTGAACCAAAAGCGGGTTTTCCCCCGCCTGCGGCCAATGTCATTAAGTTAAGGCCCGCGAGGGATTCTTTTCTCAAGTATACCACAGAACACCGCATTAGTCCGTTTAGTTAAGCCTTCTCGGCATATAAACACAGGAAAGAAGGGCAGAATCTCCGGATTCGGCCCTTCTCCTTGCACATATTCTTCTTTTTGCGCGCTTTTTCACTCTTGAAAGAGCATTACCGCACGGCTGTCAGGCAGGAGCTCTTGCCCCTGCCTTTTATGTCCCTTATGCCGCCACCCTGTACAGGAAGCTCACGAAGCTCTTTGTTCGCAGCTTTCGTTTGTCCTGCCGTCCTGGCCGCACCGGAAGTATATATTTCTGCAGCTTGTCGTAAAGCGTCCGCGTCTGCAGCTTTGCGCGCCAGTAGGACCTGCATAGGTGTA
>JAUNBN010000191.1 GCA_030527085.1 Oscillospiraceae bacterium | reverse complement strand
GCGGCGCCCGGGGGCGGGGCGGTTCTTTGATTTGACACGGGGCGCGCTGGTGGGCTATATTTAACGCCCCGGCGACACGGTGGTCGCGGCCGCGCGCGGCCTCGACCACTGCTACGCGCTGAGAGGCTTCGACGGTCGCAGCCTCTTTAAGGCGGCGAGCGTTCGCTGTCCCGAAAACGGCGCGCAACTCGACTGCTTTACTACCGCGCCGGGCCTGCAGCTCTACACCGCCAACTGGCTTGAGGGAACTCCGAGGCTGAAAGACGGAAAAACAGCGCTCAACCACCGCGCCTTCTGCCTTGAAGCGCAGAGCTTTCCCGCCTCGCCCAACTTCCTCGCCTTCCCGAACACCATACTGCGCCCGGGGGAAACCTGGCGCAGAAAAACGGTCTATAAGCTCAGGGTGGAATAGGGGAGCTCCGCGCGATTCTTCTCCCCTTCAAGGAGCTCTTCTCAACAAAAATAAAAAAGTTGTTTTTAAAGCTTTACAAGGCTGAAATTCTGTGCTAGAATGGCACAGTATTCTGAACGGACCTAATGAACCAACGCGCTGCGTATTCATTGGAACCTCAATGACTTACGCCGCGCGGTTTTTAGCAGAAGTGAGGAATTCAAATCATTACGGAGGCTCCAAATCAATGAACGGTACTGTCAAGTGGTTCAACCCCGACAAAGGCTTCGGCTTCATCTCCAACGACGACGGCGGCGACGACGTCTTCGTGCATTTCTCGGCCATTCAGGTAGACGGCTTCAAGACCCTTTCCGAGGGCCAGAAGGTCACCTTTGAGGTTGAGCCCGATCCCAAGAATTCCGAAAAGCTTCGCGCAGTCAACGTAGTGCCCGCGTAAGGTATAACCAAAGGCGCGTTCAAAACCGTGCTTCCCCCGCTTCAGGCAGGGAAGTACAGCGAAAAGTCCGCGCGGCCGGGACACTGCCCGCATAAAATCGGAAAATGAGCCAAGGCGCCTCCGAACGGGGGCGCTTAAGCTTTTTTGCGGGAAGAGCTTCGAAAAGGTCTGTGTTCTGCGGGGAGTGCGGGGGAAATGCAGCATCGTGCCCGCTTTTGAGCTGCTCTCGAAAAAATCTCGCTTTAATCTTGCAATTTTGAATGCGTAATGATATTATTAGCTGTACTGCTCGGCGAAAAGGAGGTGGTATCGTGCCGAATATAAAGTCGCAGAAGAAGCGCGTAATTACCAACGAGAAGGCTACCGCGCGCAATAAGGCGGTCAAATCCAGTCTCAAAACCGCGCTTAAAAAAGCGCAGGCAGACATCGCCTCGGGCGAATCGGATTCCAAAGCAGTCGTGAGCGCCGCTTCGAGCGCTATCGACAAGGCCGTCAAAAAGGGCGTAATTCACAAGAACACAGCAGCCCGCAAAAAGGCCGCCATAGCCCGCTCAGCAAATCAGGCTTAACCCCAAGCGCCGTTCAGAAGGAACGGCGCTTGTTTTTTATGATATTGCGCCGAAGGAGGGGGAACCGGAGTGCAGGTTCCACGCGAACGGAACACTCCCCTATCTCCAAAGCCCTTGAAAGCTTTAAGGCTTTGTGCTATGCTGGCGTGGCGCGCCGGGGGCGCGAAGCGAGAGCGCAAAGGAGGCTGCAGGCCTTGAGTCAGGAAGTTTTAATAATCTGC
This sequence comes from Oscillospiraceae bacterium, assembly GCA_030527085.1. Lineage (GTDB taxonomy): Bacteria > Bacillota > Clostridia > Oscillospirales > Ruminococcaceae > JAUNBN01. Next base: position 1,547 of record JAUNBN010000191.1, on the reverse strand, counting down.
GTGCAGATATTTTTAAGCCGTATTCTCGACGTTTCCCTGGGCACCGTCCGCACCGTGTTAACGGTAAAGGGCAAGCCCAAATACGCCGCGCTGATAGGCTTTATAGAGACGCTGCTCTGGTTTCTGGTGGTCCGCGAGGCGCTTCAGGTGGATTCCGGCGGGATTTACACTGCGGTGGCCTACGCCGCGGGCTTTGCCGCGGGAACCTATGTGGGCGGCTTGCTGGCCGGGCGCATTGTGCAGGGCAACGTATCCGTTCAGATAGTGACAAGCGGCTTGAATGAGGAGCTGGTCTGCGCCATACGCGCGGCGGGCTTCGGCGCGACGGTTCTGGACGTTCACGGCTCGGAATTCAGCGGCGGCAAATATATGATATTCTGCGAGATACCGGGCGCGCGCTTGAGCGAGCTGCGCGCAATAATAGACGCGCACGACGAGCACGCCTTTGTAATGGTGCAGGAGACAAAATACGTCTACAACGGCTACTTCTTGAAGCGAAAATAGCGGGGAGAAACACCCTGAAAAGTACGCACAGCCGAGCCGTAACGCAGACAAACTCAAAGGAAGATAATTTGAAAACAGAGCTAAAGCAAATTGACGAAAGCAACTTTATCGAGGCCTTCAATTTAAAGCTCAGACCCTCTCAGGAGGAATACGTTTCAAATCCTGTCCGCAGCCTCGCGCAGGCCTACATTTACCGCAGCCAATGCACGCCCTTCGGGGTCTATGCCGAGGGCAAGATGGTTGGCTATCTTATGGTCATATACGACTATGACGTGTCGGAATACAATATCTGGCACATGATGATAGACGCGGAACATCAGGGCAAGGGCTTCGGCAGGGCGGCGCTTTTAAACGCCCTCGAATATATAAAGACAAAGCCCTTTGGGGATTCGCGCAGAGTCTCTCTGACCTGCCACAGAGAAAATCTGCCCGCCCTGAAGCTTTACGCGGATTTGGGTTTTGAGTCCACCGGAGCCGTTTTTGATGAGGAGATAGAGCTGGCGAAGCAGATATAAAGAAAAATTTACTGCCAAGACCTTCGCTGCGCACAGCTTTGCAGAATTCCCCTTATTTCGCTGCCGCTTCCGTTTAAAATGGTTTCACCAGAACAAATAAACGGAGGCGCTTGTAATGGCAGCTAGGCTCACACCCGAGGAAAAGCTTGCAAAACTCGAATCCGAGATAGCGAGATACGAAGACAAGGTCAAGGCTCTCAAGGAAAAGAAAAAGGATTTAACCGCCCCGAGAGCGAATTACCGCGTATTGGTAAGCTCCCTGAAGGCGGCGGGGATATCCGCGGAGGACGTTATTAAGAAGTTCGGCATAGACCTTGCGACCTCTTAACAGAAGGTCAAGGCCGGAACTGCAGAACAATTCCGGCTTTTAATTGCACAAAGAGTTTTCACGGCAGCACCCCCGCCGAAGGCGGGGGTGCTGCCGTTTTTAACACACGCTTTCAGGTTGCGGCCAAATAGTTTTCAGGTTCGTACAGGGCTAAACTTCGGATTCGCCTTAATCATCATCGTCGTCATCGTCGTCATAAT
>JAUNBN010000190.1 GCA_030527085.1 Oscillospiraceae bacterium | reverse complement strand
CGGCGACGGGCAGAGTCGCGAGATGCACCGGATGGGTGAGCATATGTACGGCGAGCGCGGTTCTGGTGCCGCCGAAGCCCTGAGCGCCTATGCCCAGCTTGTTTATCTCCTCGAGTATCTCTTTCTCCATGCGCGCAACCTCGGGGTCGGCGCTCGGCTCGCCCGCCTTGCGGCAGAGCGCCTTTTTGGCCAGCAGGGTCACCTGCTCTATCGTTCCGCCGGCGGCGCAGCCGACTATGACGGGCGGGCAGGGATTGGCTCCCGCCTTGCTTATGGTGTCCACAACAAATTTCTTAACGCCGTCCCAGCCCTGTGAGGGGGTGAGCATGCCGAGCGCGGACATGTTCTCCGCGCCGCCGCCCTTGGGACAGACCGTTATGGTGAGCTTGTCGCCAGGAACTACTTCGATATGGCAGATGGCGGGCGTGTTGTCGCCGCGGTTGACGCGCTCGCCCAGAACATGGTCCTGGCTGCTCTTGCGCAGGTAGCCGTTCTTATAGCCCCGCGCCACGCCCTCGTCCATCGCGGCTTTGAAATCGCCGCCGACGATATGCACGTCCTGGCCCAGCTCCACGAAGAACACCGCGAGTCCCGTGTCCTGGCAGATGGGCTGGCGGCACTCTCGCGCTATCTCGGCGTTTTTTAGTATGTCGCCGATAATGCCCTTGCAAAGCTCCGACTCCTCCTCGGCCTGCATCTTGAGCAGCGCGGCCTTTACGTCCTCGGGGAGATTGCAGTTAGCGTCTATAACGAGCTCCTCGACGGCTGCGCTTATGTCGCAGGCCCTTATCTCTCTTACGCTCACTGTTTTATCCCCCGCTTTTCAATAATTTACTGTTTCTGCGCCTATTTGCCGTATTACAAATCCGGTTTTCTTCTCGAAGCTAATTAAATCATAACGATAACAAAAAGACAACAAACTCTGTCGGGGGGAGCGGCCCAAGGGCGTGGTTTTTCGCTGTATCCCCGCCGCAGGCGGGGGATACAGCAGCTGAACGCGCCTCGCTTGCCGGGGAGTGCTGCGGCCGCGCGCTTTTTCACCGGCTCACACGGCGAAGCCGGTATTGCTGAAAAGCAATACCGGCTTGTTTTAATTGTTATCAAAGCGGGCTGTCCTCAGGAGCGTCCTGAAAATCTTCTCCTGCAAAGAGCGCGCTTTTGCTCAGGATTTCAAGCTGCGCTTCCACCGAAGCGGGAGAGGTTCCGCCGTAGGAACTGCGCTTCCTCATGCATTCCCGCAAATCTATGGCCCTGTAATAATCCTCTTCAAAAAGCTGAGAGCGGGCCTTGAGTTCCTCAAGGCTGAGTTCATCGAGGGAGCGCCCGCTCTCGGCGCACTCTCGCACGAGCTCTCCCGTGAGCTTGTAGGCGTCGCGGAAGGGCATTCCCCTGGCCGCGAGGTAGTCCGCGCAGTCCGTGGCGTTTATAAAGCCGCGCTTTGCCGCCTCAAGCATTCTCTCGGTCTTCACCTTCATGGTCGAGACCATCAGCGCCAGCGCCCGCAGGCAGGCCAGGGCGGTGTCCGCCGCGTCGAAGACGGCCTCCTTGTCCTCCTGCATGTCCTTGTCGTAGGCCAGAGGCAGGCCCTTCATCACCGTGAGCAGCGCCATGAGGTCTCCGAAGACCCTGCCCGACTTTCCCCGCGCGAGCTCCGCGATATCGGGGTTCTTCTTCTGGGGCATTATGCTCGAGCCCGTAGAGCAGCTCTCGTCTGGCTCTATGAAGCCGAACTCGAGCGAACTCCAGAGAATCAGCTCCTCGGCGAGGCGGGAGAGATGCACCATAGCAAGCGCCGCACACGAGCAGAACTCAATGGCGAAGTCTCTGTCCGAAACGCCGTCCACGCTGTTTTCGCAAGGGCGCATTCCAAGCTCTTTGGCCGTCATAAAGCGGTCTATTGGCAGAGTTGTGCCCGCCAGCGCGCAGCTGCCCAGAGGGGACACGGCGGTGCGCCTGTCGCAGTCGTCAAGGCGCTGCCTGTCGCGCTCGAGCATGAAGGCGTAGGCCAGAATGTGCTGCGCGAAGGAGAGGGGCTGCCCGCGCTGCAGATGGGTGTAGCCGGGCATTATAGTGTCCTTATGCAGCCTCGCCTTTTCCATAATCGCCGAGGCGAGTTCAGCCAGCGCCGCCTTTATCTCCCTTGAGCGCTCGAGCAGGTAGAGCCGCAAATCGAGCGCCGTCTGGTCGTTGCGGCTGCGCGCGGTGTGAAGCCGCTTTCCCGCGTCTCCCACACGCTCGGTAAGCTCGGTTTCAATAAAGCTGTGGATATCCTCGGCGCTCTTAGAGAACTCGAGCGCCCCGCTTTTGATATCATCAAGTATGGAATTAAGGCCGCCGCTTATCGCCTCAAAGTCCTTTTCGTCAATAAGCCCCTGCCCGCGCAGCATGGCCGCGTGCGCCAGCGAGCCTTTTATATCCTGCTCGTACATACGGCTGTCAAAGGGCAGCGAGGAATTGAAGCTCTCCAGCGCGGGGTCCAGCCCGCGCCCGGCGCGCCCGCTCCACAACACCTTCATAGGTCCCTCGCTCACTTTTTGTTTACCAGCGCCGACACTTTAAGCGGCAGGCCGAAGAGGTCTATAAAGCCTTTTGAGGCCTTCTGGTCGTAGACCTCGTCCTCGCCGAAGGTGGCCAGCTCCTCGCTGTAAAGCGAATAGGGGGAGGAGCTTCCCGCCAGAATTATGTTGCCCTTATAGAGCTCGAGCGTCACCTCGCCCGTAACGGTCTCCTGCGTTTTGTCCACAAAGGCCGAAAGCGCCTCGCGCAGCGGGGTGTACCACTTTCCGAAGTAGACGAGCTCGGCGAACTGATGAGCCACAAGCTCCTTATAGTGCAGGGTATCGCGGTCAAGACAGAGCGCCTCGAGCGCGTCGTGAGCCTTGTAGAGAACAGTTCCTCCCGGCGTCTCGTAAACGCCGCGGGACTTCATGCCGACCAGGCGGTTCTCTACCAAATCGCAGAGCCCCACGCCGTGAGCGCCGCCTATTTGGTTCAGCGTTTCGATTATTTCAACCGGCGAAAGCTTTTCTCCGTTAACGGCAACCGGAATTCCCTTTTCAAAGGAAAGCTTCACAAAGGCGCTCTCGTCGGGAGCCTGCTTGGGCGAGACGGACATCTCGAGAAAGCCCTCTTTTTCGTATTGAGGACGGTTGGCCGGGTCCTCGAGGTCGAGGCCCTCGTGCGAGAGGTGCCAGAGGTTCTTGTCCTT
>JAUNBN010000189.1 GCA_030527085.1 Oscillospiraceae bacterium | reverse complement strand
TGCTGAAAAAATAAAGGAAATACGCGAGGGGGCGCTCGCGCGGCTCGAGGAGATAGCGGACGCCGCCGGGCTCGATGAGCTGAGAGTCAAGACTCTTGGCAAAAAGGGCGAGCTCACGGCGCTTTTAAAGAGCATGGGCTCGCTGCCCGCCGAGGAGAGACCCGCCGTGGGTCAGAGGGTGAACGAGCTGCGAAGCGAGCTCGAGGAGCGCCTGGAGAAGCGCCGCGCGGAAATAAAGCAGCTTGCCGAGGGAGCGAGATATGAGCGCGAGCGCATAGACGTGAGCCTGCCCGGGCGCGACCCGCTCGTGGGCGGGCGGCACCCGCTCTGGCGCGTGCTCGAGGAGATAGAGGAAATCTTCCTCGGAATGGGCTTCGACGTCGTCTCGGGGCCGGAGATAGAGTACGACAAATACAATTTCGAAATGCTGAGGATACCAAAGGGACACCCCGCGAGGGACACCCAGGACACCTTTTATATCAATGAGAGCGTACTGCTGCGCACGCAGACCTCGCCGGTTCAGGTGCGCACCATGCTGGAGCAAAAGCCCCCGATAAGGGTAATAGCTCCCGGCAGGGTCTACCGCTCGGACGCGGTGGACGCGACGCACAGCCCCATCTTCCACCAGATAGAGGGTCTGGTGGTGGACAAGGGCATAACGATGTCCGACCTCAAGGGCACGCTGGGCGTCTTCGCCAAAAAGCTCTACGGCGACGACATAAAGCTGCGCTTTCGGCCCCACCACTTCCCCTTCACGGAACCCTCGGCGGAGATGGACGCCACCTGCTTCAAATGCCGCGGCAAGGGCTGCCGCATGTGCAAGGGCGAGGGCTATATTGAATTGCTCGGCTGCGGCATGGTCCACCCCTGGGTGCTCTCGGGCTGCGGCATAGACCCCGAGGTCTACAGCGGCTTCGCCTTCGGCATGGGGCTCGACAGGGTTACGAATTTCCGCTACGGCATAGACGATTTGCGGCTCTTGTTTGAAAACGACCTGCGCTTCTTAACGCAGTTTTAAGGGAGGCTTAAATAAATGAATCTTTCCTACGAATGGCTTAAAAGCTTTGTTGATATTAATGTGAGCCCCCGCGAGTTCGCGAACCGAATGACGATGACGGGCAGCAAGGTCGAGGGTTGGAGCAGAGAGGCCGACGGCGTTAAAAATGTCGTGACGGGCAGGGTGCTCGAAATCGAGCGCCACCCAGATTCCGACCACCTCTGGATATGCAGGGTTGACGCGGGCGGCGAGAGGCCGCTGCAGATAGTTACGGGCGCGCAGAACCTTAAGGGCGGCGAGCTCTGCCCCGTGGCGCTCGACGGCTCCGAGCTGCCCGGCGGCGCGAAGATAAAGACGGGCAAGCTGCGCGGGGCGCTCTCCGAGGGCATGCTCTGCTCGCTCTCCGAGCTGGGCTTTACAGCCCACGACTTCCCCGGCTGCGTTGAGGACGGCATCATGACACTGCCCGAGGGTACGCCCGTGGGCGAGGATATCGCAAGGGTGCTGGGCATGGAGGACGAGGTCTTCGAGTTCGAGATAACGCCCAACCGTCCGGACTGCCTGAGCGTAAGGGGCCTTGCGCGCGAGGCGGCGGTGAGCTTCAATAAGGAGCTCAAGTGCCCCGAAGCCGAAATGCCCGAGGCGCGGGGGGATATTTTAAAGCTGCTGAGGGTCAAAAACGAGGCCCCGGACATCTGCCTGCGCTATACCGGCGCGGTGGTGGAAAACGTGCGGGTTAAGCCCTCTCCCGAGTGGCTGCGGCAGAGGCTGCGCCGCAGCGGGGTGAGGCCCATTAACAATATAGTCGATATAACCAATTACGTCATGCTGGAATACGGCCAGCCCATGCACGCCTTCGATTTAAGGCACGTAAAGGACGGTACTATAATAGTCCGGCGCGCGAAGGAGGGCGAGAGCATAGAGACGCTGGACGGCGTTACAAGACAGCTCACGCCCGAGATGATGGTGATAGCCGACAGCGAGAAGCCCTCGGCCATAGCCGGAATCATGGGCGGCGAATACAGCTCGATTACGGACTCCACGACCAGCATAGTTTTCGAGAGCGCCTGCTTCGACGGCGTTAACGTCCGCACGACGGCTCGCGCGCTCGGAATGAGAACGGAGTCCTCCGCGCGCTTTGAAAAGGGGCTCGACCCCTGCAACACCGAGCCCGCGCTCATAAGGGCGCTGGAGCTGGTAGCGCAGCTCGACGCGGGCGACGTGGTCAAGGGATTGGCGGACGCGAAGGGCGAGATGCCCGAAATGCCGCTGATACCCCTCGATCCTCAGAGGATAAACGCCTTTTTGGGAACGGATATCTCCGAGGGCTTCATGGTCGAGACGCTAAAGCGGCTGGGCTGCGAGGTGGACGGGAAGCTCAATGTCAGGCCGCCGAGCTGGCGCGCGGATGTAGAAGGCTTCGCCGATTTGAGCGAAGAAGTAGCGCGCTTTTACGGCTACGAGAACATACCCTCAACGGTCATGATCGGCATTGCCGCCGCCAGACCCACCGACAGGCAGAGGCTCGAGAAAAAGCTCGCCAACACCCTCGCGGGCTGCGGGATGTGGGAGATAAACACTTATTCTTTCATGAGCGCAAGGCAGCTCGACGCGCTGGGCCTGCCTCAGGACGACGCGCGCAGAAAGGCCGTAGTTATCTCCAATCCCTTCGGGGAGGACAGCTCGCTCATGCGCACTACGGCTCTGCCCGGCCTTTTAGAAACCCTGGCGCGCAACTACAAGGCGCGGGTGAGCGAGGCGAGGCTGTTTGAGTGCGCCACCGTGTTTGAGCCCGACGAGGACGAGGCAAATCTGCCGCACGAGCGGCGAGTGCTCATCGGCGGGGGCTATGGCGAGGACTTCGACTTCTTCGCCCTCAAGGGCCTCGCGGACGCGGCGCTGCGCTGCTACAATATAAAGGACGCAGGGTTCCTGCCGCTCGAAGACGAGCCTGGCTTCCACCCGACGCGCACGGCGCGCGTGCTCTCTAAAGGCAGACAGCTGGGAATACTGGGCGAGCTTAAAGCCTCCGTTGCCGAAAACTACGGGATAAAGACGCGCGTCTGCGTACTTGAGCTGGATATGGAGCTGCTCTTTGAAATGCGAGGCGAGCTGCCCCGCTTCAAGCGACTGCCGCGCTTCCCGGCCGTAACGCGCGACCTCGCTCTGGTCTGCGAGCTCGGAAAGCCCAGCGCGCAGATAGAGGAGATTATAAGGGAGAGCTGCGGCGCACTGCTCGAGACGCTTAAGGTCTTTGAC
>JAUNBN010000188.1 GCA_030527085.1 Oscillospiraceae bacterium | reverse complement strand
TAGGGAACTGTGCGCTCGGATATGCCAGCTGCCCCAATTTAAAAGCAGCTACCAGCAATGCCGGCTATATCAATTATGCCAGATAAGGGCGTCCTGATATATAAGCAATTGAGCAGCAAATAGATACGGCAAAATAAAAATAATAAAAAGGAGCGGAAATATGAATTTCACAAATCTCTGTAAGCCAGGAAAGATAGGGTCCATGGTTCTGAAAAACCGTATGATTCAACCTGCCATGGAAACCTGGTCGGCTGGTCCTGACGGAACCGTTACGGAAAGCACGATCGCCCATTATGCCAGACGTGCCGAAGGCGGCGTGGGGCTGATCATAACCGAGATGACAAATCCTACCCCCGGCTGTATGTGCTTCCCTGGAGAGCTTGAAATGAGCGAGGATAAGTTCATGCCCGGAATGAGCAAAATAGCCGACGCGATACACGCAGGCGGCGCAAAGGCCGCAGTACAGCTCGACCACGGAGGAGTGTTCGCGCATAACAACACTTCCGATCTCCCCGCCTTCACCCCCTCCGGAATCGGGACCTTCTCCATGCCCGATCTTGAGCTCAAGGTCATGACAAAAGAGGATATCGATCAGGTTGTTGAGGATTTTGCTGTTGCTGCGCTGCGCGCGAAAGCCATCGGTTTTGACGCGGTCGAGATTCACGGTGGCCATGGCTATCTGCTGGTCGAGTTCCTTTCGGCCTACTACAACAGAAGGACGGACGAATATGGCGGAAGCGTTTACAACCGTACAAGAATATCTATAGAGATAATTAAAAAAATCAAGGAATACTGCGGTAAAGATTTTCCGGTTATATATAAAATATCCGCAGAAGACTATACCCCTAACGGCATTACCCTCGATCAGTCAGTGGAGATATGCAAGTATCTCGAAGAGGCGGGCGCAGATGCCATTATGGTCTCCGGCGGCACTCTGGAATCGCGCATTCACGACTTCTTCGACGTCATGCTCGACGGCAAGCCGGCCGACGAGGAGACTATGGGCCTGACCCGAGGCATCAGCACCGCCACCTGGATACCTTCCACCTATTGTCCCAGAAACCTCTATACCGAGCTGGCAGCGGTAATCAAAAAAGCGGTGAGCATCCCCATTATCACCGTGTGCTCAGTCCGCCCTGAAAAAGCCGAGGAAATGATAGAAAACGGCGAAGCGGATTTTGCCGCGCTCGGCAGACAGATCCTGGCCGATCCCGACTATCCCAGCAAAATCATCGAGGGGCGCATCGAGGATATGCGACAGTGCCTGCGCTGTAATGAGTGCTTGGGCGGCGGCAACAAGAACAGAACCCTCCACTGCGCTGTTAACCCCGATCTTGGCCACGACTACCAGCACAGCACCGAACTGCGCAAGGTCGACGTGCCGCGCAAGATTGCGGTAATCGGCTCCGGCCCCGCCGGCATGAACGCCGCGATCGCAGCCAGAACCCGGGGACACGAGGTCGTGCTTTTTGAGAAGGAGTCTCGGCTCGGCGGCCTGCTGTATTATGTCGGCAAGCCCGATTTCAAGATTGATTATAAAAAATACACGGACTATCTGATACGCACTGTCGAAAAGCTGGGTGTTGATATCCGTCTGAACACCGAATTTTCGCTCCAGACCGCTGAGCAGGAGAAATTCGACAAGATTATCGCAGCCACGGGTTCTGAATGGTTCATTCCCCAGATAGACGGCGCCAACACCGAAACCGCGCTCAATCCTCTCGATGTGCTTGACGGCAACTATCCAGACGTTGACAGCTTCATCGTCTTGGGCACAGGGCTTGTGGGCTGCGAGGTGGCCATGCATCTGGCTGAACGCGGCAAGAAAGTTACCATGATAGGCAGAGCCCCCAACTGCAATCCCGCCAATCTATACGGCGTGGACTGGAATATCAACGCCAGGCTGGCTGTGGACAAGGTGGACGTGCAGATGGACACCAAGGTTTTGAACATGACCGCAACGGAGGTCGTCTGCGCTACCAAAAAAATAAAATCCAAGCACGATCCAAACACCGGCAAAGGCACCGAGCGCCCCTATGACCGCAGCGCCCCGTTTGATGGCGAAATAAAGACCTTCAAGGCCGGCGCCGTAGTATGCGCCATGGGCATGAGGGCCGTCAACTCTCTCGCTTTTGAGCTGATCAGCAAGGGCTATCAAGTCGAGATAATAGGAGACGCTCAGAAGGCCCGAAAGATCATCGATGCCGTACATGAGGGATTCCATGCCGGCAGGAAATGCTGAAAGCGGGCACGTTTTTCCTGACAGGCGCTGAAATAGCCGCATGACAAAGAAACACCCTGCAGGATTTTTGGTCTTGCAGGGTGTGAAATGTGCGGCAAAATGCGGTTCTGCCGTTCCGCAGGGCTGTGCGGCAAGACGGGCAAGAAGCTGTTGACTTCTTGCCCGTCTTGCTGTGTAAGCTGTTTGTCAGCCGTTAAATTGGTTTTTTCGTTCTGTTTCCTTATCAGCCCCCGGCCGCAGCGCGCCATTTGTTTTATATTAGGCCGCCATACGGTGTCCGGAGCTTAGATTATGACCGTCCGGCTGCCGCGTACTTTGAGCCTTCCCTCGCAGTAGAGCGCGAGCGCCTTGGGCAGCAGTTTCCACTCGGCCTCCTCGAGTATTCGCCTGGAAAGGGCCTCCACGCTGTCGCCCGGCAGCACATCCACAGCCTGCTGAGATACTATGGGGCCCACGTTCCCGTCCGGGTCGAGGAAATAGACCGTGGCCCCGGTGGTCTTGCAGCCGCGTTCGAGGGCTGCTCTGACCGCGTCGCCCTCGAAGTTTTCAAAGGCCGGTATCAGCGACGGGCAGACGCCCATAAGCCTGTTTTTAAACTGCGTGGACACCACGCCCAGCGGCATATTGTAGCCGTCGAGCACCACGAGATCTATGTCCATGTCCTTGAGCTTGTTCGAGATGGCAAGGCTGTATGACATCTTCGTGGGGAAATCGGCGGGCTCGACCACAAAGGCCGGCACGCCGGCGTTGCGCGCCCGCGTCAAAGCGTAGGAGCCGGGGTCCGGACTGAGCACTGCGGTCAGCTCAAAATTGGGTATCTCGCCGAAATACACAGAGTCGAGGATTGACTGAAGCTTGGCGCCGTTGCCCGCAACCAGAAATGCCGTTCTGACCATATCAGTGCCTCCCTATTCTAGCGTTCTCAGGAGCTTTGACGCCATTTCGATATTGAGCGCCTCGGCTGCTTTCATCTTCTCTATGCATGCGGAGCCGGCCTCTCCGTCGGCCATTTTCGCCTCAAG
>JAUNBN010000187.1 GCA_030527085.1 Oscillospiraceae bacterium | reverse complement strand
GCACGTTATAGAGCTTGTGCGCGAGCTCAAGGCCGAGGGCGAGCTCAAGGCCGCAACGGATGAATACCTCGCTACTCTCGAGGACGGCGAGGCCAACTCCAAAGCCACGCGCAGGCTCGTCAAGGCGCTCGAGGCCGAGGGCAGCGCCGAAAGCAAGGCCATTCTCGAAAACAAGGATATGCTCGCCAAGAAGTCCGTCTGGTGCTTCGGCGGAGACGGCTGGTCCTATGATATAGGCTTCGGCGGCGTGGACCACGTTCTCGCCTCCGGCAGGGACGTGAACATCCTCGTCTTCGACACCGAGGTCTATTCCAACACCGGCGGCCAGTCCTCCAAGGCCACTCCGACCGGCGCTGTGGCCAAGTTCGCGGCGGCGGGCAAGGAGGTCAAGAAGAAGGATCTCGGCGCCATAATGATGAGCTACGGCTACGTCTATGTGGCTCAGGTGGCCATGGGCGCGGATATGAACCAGACCCTCAAGGCCTTCCGCGAGGCCGAGAGCTACAACGGCCCCTCGCTCATAATCGCCTACGCCCCCTGCATCAACCACGGCATCAAGGGCGGCATGGTAAACGCCCAGCAGGAGATAAAGAACGCCGTGGCCGCGGGCTACTGGAACTGCTACCGCTACGACCCGCGCCTTGCCGCCGAGGGCAAGAACCCCTTCCAGCTCGACAGCAAGGAGCCCACGGGCGACTATATGAGCTTTATAAAGAACGAGACCCGCTACAGCGCCCTGGAGCGCACCTTCCCCGACCGCGCCGAGGAGCTCTTCGCCAAGGCCGTTCAGAACTCCAAGGACCGCTACGCCGCCCTGCTCGAGAGAGCTCAGGGCTGAGAGAGAAGCAAGTACGCTTTAAAGCTTTAGAGCAAAGAGCCGGCATAGCGCCGGCTCTTTGCTCTTTCCAAAAAGCTGCGACGCTGCGCTTCAGCTTTCCAGCGGCTTTTCAGCCGTTTTTCCGTCGCAGGCGAGGAAACACAGCACGGGCCGCCCTAAAAAAGCGCGTCCTTGCGCTTCAACTTTATATGAAATATGCTATAATATATTACCATGAAATTCAGCGAGCTTAAAAAGCAAATAGAGGGCAGCGGGCGCCAGTATGATCTGGCGCTGATCGAGCGCGCCCACAAGCTCGCAAAAAAGAGCCACGAGGGCCAGAAGCGCGAGTCCGGCGAGCCCTATATAACCCACCCCGTGGCCGTGGCCTCGCTCTTGGTGGACTTGGGGCTCGATACGGAGAGCATCTGCGCCGCGCTGCTGCACGATGTAGTAGAGGACACGGGCGTAGACCTCGAGACCATAAGGCACGACTTCGGCGAGGACATAGCCGAGCTGGTGGACGGCGTTACCAAGCTGGGGCGCATACCCTTCTCGAGCGTTGAGGAGCAGCAGGCCGAAAACCTTCGCAAGCTGCTTTTCGCGATGAGCAAGGACATCCGCGTTATGATAATAAAGCTCTGCGACCGCCTGCACAATATGCGCACCATAGACGCGAAGCCCGAGATGAAGCGCCGCGCCACCGCCTACGAGACCATGGAGGTCTACGCGCCCATAGCCCACCGCCTGGGCATGAGCAATATAAAGGAGGAGCTCGAGGACTTATCTCTGGCCGAGCTCGACCCCATAGGCTATGGGGAGGTAAGCCAGCTTTTAAGAATGCGCGGCAAGGGTCTGGGCTTTATAGACTCAGTTGCGCGCGATATAAAGGAGCGTCTCGCGCAGAACGGCATAAAGGAAGTTGAGATAACCAGCCGCATAAAGTCCGTTTACAGCACCTACCGCAAGCTCTTTGTTCAGAACCGCTCGCTCGAGGAGATTTACGACATCTACGCGCTGCGAGTAATAGTAAACACCGTCGCCGAGTGCTACAACGCGCTGGGCGTGCTGCACGATATGTACCGCCCCATCCCCAACCGCTTCAAGGACTATATCTCCACGCCCAAGGCCAATATGTACCGCTCGCTGCACACTACAGTGATAGGCCGCGACGCCATTCCCTTCGAGGTGCAGATACGCACGCGGGACATGCACAACAACGCGGAGTACGGCGTAGCGGCGCACTGGAAGTATAAAGTAGGCATAAGCGGGCGCGACAAGCTTGAGGAGCGCCTGGCCTGGGTGCGCCAGCTGCTCGAGAGCCAGAAGGAGTCCGAGGACTCCGTGGATTTGCTTTTGAGCCTCAAGAGCGACCTTCTGCCCGAGGAGGTCTATGTATTTACTCCCAAGGGCGACGTTATAGAGCTGCCCGCGGGCGCTACGGTCATCGACTTCGCCTACGCGATTCACTCCGCCGTAGGCAACCGCATGACGGGCGCGAAGATAAACGGGCGAATAGTGCCTATCTCCTACGTCGTGAAAACCGGCGAAATCTGCGACATTATAACCGGCGCGCGCGACAAGGGCCCCTCCCGCGACTGGCTTAATATAGTAAAGACCGGCGAGGCGCGCAGCAAGATACGCGCTTGGTTCAAGCGCGAAAAGCGCGAGGAAAATATAGCCGAGGGCAAACAGCTCTTTGAAAAGGAGCTGCGCCACAACCTCATCAGCATACCGCCCGAGAAGTACGAGGACTTTATAAACGACCTCGTGAGGCGGCAGCGCCTCAACACCGCCGAGGAGATGTTCGCCTCCATAGGCTACGGCGGGCTTTTGATGTCCCGCCTGATGCCCAAGATACGCGAGGAATACCAGAAGCTGCAGAAGGCCGCCGAGCCCGCTCAGCCGGAGACGGTCGAGGTGCAGACAGCGCCGCGCAAGGCCGTTGAGGGCGTTATAGTGGAGGGGCTGGACAACTGCCTTGTTAAGTTCGCGCGCTGCTGTAACCCCCTGCCCGGCGACGACATAGTGGGCTTTATAACGCGCGGCCACGGCGTTTCCATACACAAACGCGGCTGCACGAACGTAGAGGCCGCGCGCAGGCTCGGCGAGGAGGCGCTGCGCTGGGTCAAGGTGAGCTGGGCGGATAATGTCCGCGACGACTTCAAGGCCGCGCTCGAGATATACTGCCTCGACCGCAACGGCCTCATAGCCGATATAAGCTCCCAGCTCACGGCGCTGCACGTCCCCATCTACACCTTTACAGTTAATGTGCGCGGCGAGCACTGTCACATAAATACCACGATAGGTATAAACAGCAAGGAGCATTTGAGCTCCGTCACCCAGCGCCTCAAAAAAATCAAGGATGTTGAGACGATAAGGCAGACCAATTCCTAAAGCGGCCCGTCAGCGCGTGAAACGCTGTGCTTTTCTCACTTAGGCGGCAT
>JAUNBN010000186.1:2093-3314 GCA_030527085.1 Oscillospiraceae bacterium | reverse complement strand
CGGGCCATCAGTCCACAAGGAGGTGCAAAATGTCAAACAGCTACGAGACCATTATGGTGCTCAGCACGACCCTCGACGAGGAGGCCACCAAGGCTCTTATCGAGAAGTTTACCTCGCTCATAGCGGCGAACGGAGTCGTGGAATCGGTTGACGAGTGGGGCCGCCGCAAGCTCGCGTATGAGATAAACGACGAGAGCGAAGGCTACTATGTGCTGGTCAACTTCAAGAGCGAGCCCGATTTCGTCAAAGAGCTCACGCGCGTCTACCAGATAACAGACCACGTTCTGCGCACGATAGTCGTCCGCAGGACCGCTTAAGGGAGGCCGCCGATGCTGAATCATGTAGTTTTGATGGGCAGGCTTGTAGCCGACCCCGAATTGCAGCACACGCCGAACGACATCGCCCTGACGCGCGTGCGCATCGCCTGCGACCGCAATTACGCGAGGCAGGGTGAGGAGAGAAAGACGGATTTTATCGACGTTACCTTCTGGCGCGGCACCGCGGAATTTGTCTGCAAGTACTTCGCCAAGGGGCGCATGATAGCCCTGGAGGGCAGCCTCAGAGTAGATAATTACACCGACCGCGAGGGCAACAAGCGGACGAGGTATTATGTAGAGGGCAGCGACGTCTATTTTGCCGACAGCAAGCAGTCCTCCGGCTCTGGCGGCTCATACACTCCCGCCCCCGCCCCTGCGGACAGCGCCCTGCCTCAGACGGGCTATTCCTCCGGAGAGGCCGACGACTTCTCCATAGTAGAGGACGACGACGATCTCCCCTTCTGACCTAAACGAAAACTAAGGAGCTTAAATAATGGATAACATAGAAAACGCCGAGGCGCGCGTCGAGCAGACCGCCGCCCCCGCCGAGCAGGCCGAAGCGGCGCCTCAGAGCCCCGCCGCGGCTCCCGCTGAGCGTTCAGAGCGCCCCCAGCGCGCCGAGCGCTCGGAGCGTCCCCAGCGCTCCGGCCCCCGTCCCCGCCGCCGCAAGATATGCCAGTTCTGCGCGGACAGGGTCGAGGTCATTGATTACAAGGACACCAACCGCCTGCGCAAGTTCATCTCCGAGCGCGCGAAGATAATACCCCGCCGCGTCACCGGCACCTGCGCGCGCCACCAACGCGAACTCACCACCGCCATCAAGCGCGCGCGCCAGGTGGCCCTGCTGCCCTATGTAAGCGACTAAGACCGGCATTTCAGAAAAAACATCTTATCAAAGAGGACG
>JAUNBN010000186.1:0-2083 GCA_030527085.1 Oscillospiraceae bacterium | reverse complement strand
CAGGTAGCTCTGCTGCCCTATGTGAGCGACTGAAGACCCGCCAAATATTTCGCTTAAAAGAGGACTCCCGCTCTCGCGGGCGTCCTCTTTGTTTGAGCGCTAAAGGCGGGCCGGCTTCGCACAAGCGGGTACGGCTAGTTCATATTATTCCCGCCTCATCGCTCTCTCCGGCCCGTGTCGCGGCGGGAGCGAGACCAAGAGCCTCGTCTACCAGCGCGAAGTCGTAGCCCGCCTCGCGCGCCTTAATTATGAAATCGCCCAGTATGGCGTCGTTCGTCGAGCTGACCGCGTGCAGCAGGTAGATGGCGCCGGGATGCAGGTTGTCCATGAGCTTTTGCAGGGACTGCGCCTCGTCGGGCTGGGAGTCGGCCACCCAGTCCTTGTAGGCGAAGCTCCAGAAAACGCTCGCATAGCCCTGTTCCTGAACGAGAGCCATGCAGCGCTCGGAAAACTCGCCCATCGGGAAGCGGAAAAGCCTCATCTCATAGCCGAACTCGTTTAATACGCGCTCGTGCAGTCCCCTTATCTCCTCGGCGCCCCTCGCTTCGTCCACGTCGGGCATGGAGGGGTGGTTTACGGTATGGTTGGCCAGCGTGTGGCCCGTTTTCGCTATCCTTTCCACAACCTCCGGGGCCTCGTCGATATAGTCGTCCGTTATGAAGAACACGGCCTTGACTCCGTGCTCGTCCAGCGTGTCTATGATGGAGGGCGTATAGCCGTTTTCGTAGCCGAGGTCGAAGGTGAGGTAAATGAGCTTTTCCTCCCCGCTCATTATAAAATAAGCGTCCAGCGGGGCGTACTTGCTCTCGGCGTTAAGCGCGTCGAGCGGCCTGCCGAGTTCGTCGCGCGAGGGGCCGAGTCCCCAGCCCTGCTTGGCGTTTGAAAGAGCGGAGGCCGAGCTTTCGGCGGCGGGCTCCTCCTCAAGAGGCTCCCTCGCCTCAGAGCCCGTTTCAAAAACCCCCGAGCCTCCCTGGGCGTTTTCGGGAGCTTCGCCCGCGCTGTTAAAGCTAAGGCCGTAGCCTATGGCGGCGGCAATTACAAGCAGCGCCAGCAGCGCCAGTATTATGGATTTTACCGAGTTCATCTAAAGCTACCTCACAAACATTAAAGAGTTTTTGCTGTATTTCTACACACTTATAGGCCACTGCTGAAAAGGCCGTCTGCGCTTAGTGTTCCGCAGACGGCCTTTAAAAGTCGCTGAAATTTTTGCCAGGGATAGAAGCAGCGTCTAGTCCTTATTTGTTAGTTCCCAATATGTCCCAATACGGTTAGATTTGATATGCATACCATCGCTAAAGTCGTCGTTGCTCCCACCGCAGAGAGCAGGATTGTATGAACCATAAACATCTATATCATATAACGCAGCCAGCTCTCTAAAGTATTCTTCGCTTTGTAATACTATTCTTAGGGCTTGATTGCTGGAAAACTCCGAATAAACTATGGGGTGAAATGGCGGTAGGTAAAAGCTTATTTTAACGTGCTGATTTGTTAGCCAAACAACCAACTCTTCAAGCAATGCTCGATAATTCTTAGATAAGGAACTATACCCGTTCATCAAATATACGTTTTCAGGGTCAGCGCAATATTGTTTTGCGTTCTCATCCGATTGTGCCACAGACATATTCAAAACTTCAGCGCTGTCGATTCTGCTTCCATCTGACATAATTCCTCCATTATGGAGATCTGTTAAAACTGTCACAGAGATCTTATCTCTCACCTTTCCTTGCAACAAAGAGAGAATGGCGCTTTGGAAATATGCGGGTGACACAGCTTCCAAATACTTAGAGTCTATAACAAATCGATGCGCTTCAGGGATTTCGCCATTTGAATAATTGCGCATTGCATCAATACATTCTGAAATGCTTTCATCTAATCCCTGATATCGAGTATCAGGATTATTATCATTGAGTATCCAAGGATCCAGGCCCAATATTACATGAGAAGGAAGATTATTTTTATATAGACCTACAATACCTAAGTAATCATAAATTCCAGCCCCGGACATACCATGATTATAGTATTCCCCAACTGTTTCTCCGACAGTGCTTGTATCCAGTGGCATTATACGACTTGAGCCGATTGC
>JAUNBN010000185.1 GCA_030527085.1 Oscillospiraceae bacterium | reverse complement strand
CAGCTCGATATGATAGAGGCCTTTCTGCCCGAGGTCGATGAGATAGGCGTGCTCTACACCACCAGCGAGCCCAATTCAATAAGTCAGCTCGCGAGTCTTGAGGCCGCCGCCGCTCAGCGCTCCATAAGCATAAAGAGCATAGGCGTTACGAATTCCTCCGAGGTCGCGGCGGCCGCCGCCTCGATAGTCGCCGAGGGGGTTGACTGCCTTACGAACCTCACCGACAACAACGTAGTAGACAACCTCTCGACCGTCCTGCACGTGACGAATGAAGTGGGCATACCCGTTTTCGGCAGCGAGGAGGAGCAGGTTAGAAACGGCTGCCTGGGTTCCATGAGCATTGACTATATTGAAATAGGGCGCATTTCCGGCCAGATGGCCGCGCAGATACTCCTGGGCGAAAAGACAGCCGACGAGCTGCCCGTCTCGACCGAGAGCGGCTGCACTCCCGTCTACAACTCCGCCGTCGCCGCCGCGCTCTCTATAGAAATCCCTGCCGAGTACGCGGACGCGGCCGACCTCGCGGCCTGAAAAATCCTTTAAGAATCGGAAATTCTTATGAGCGTATTTATCGGTCTTTTGAAAAACGTCCTTGAGGAGGGCTTCATCTACGCCATTCTGGCGCTGGGGGTCTACGTCTCCTACACGATACTTGACTTCCCCGACCTCTCCGTGGACGGAACCTTCCCGCTGGGGGCCTGCGCCACCGCCGCGCTCATCGCGGCAGGCGTAAACCCTCTTCTCGCCTGCCTTATATCCTTTGTCTGCGGGGCGCTGGCGGGCTGCCTTACCGGCGTGCTGCACGTCGTATTAAAAATTCGCGCGCTGCTCTGCGGCATACTCGTGATGACGGCGCTCTGGTCCGTTAACCTCGTTATAACCGGCAACAAGTCCGTGCTGCCCTTTTACGATATGCCAACTATATTCAACGGCGCTCTCGCCTCGCTTCTGCCCGAAAACCTTTACAGGTACAGGGTGGTTATAATAGGGCTTCTGTGCGCGCTGCTCGTGAAACTGCTGCTCGACCTCTTTTTCGCCACCAAGGCGGGGCTGCTGCTGCGCGCCGTGGGCGACAACGCCCAGCTCGTAACCTCGCTGGCTAAGGACGAGGGCTCAGTTAAAATACTCGGCCTCGCCATAGCGAACGGCTGCGCGGCGCTCTCCGGCTCCGTGCTGGCCCAGCAGGCCGAGAGCGCCAACATATCGAGCGGAACGGGCATGGTAGTCCTGGCTCTGGCCTCCGTTATAATAGGCCAGACCGTGTTCAGGCGCTTGAAGGGCTTAAGGGCTACCTCGGCGGTGCTGCTGGGGGCGGTGCTCTATAAGGCCTGCCTCTCGCTGGCAATGCAGCTCGGGCTGCCTGCTTCCTTCCTGAAGCTTCTGATGGCAGCCATACTCGTCGCCGCGCTTATGAGCGACAAGCTCAGTCTTAAAAGGAGGGCGAGCCATGCGGACTAGCGCTTTTTTGGAATTTGACAATATCTCCAAGATGTTCGGCGCAGGCAGCGTCAATGAGACCGAGGTCTTCGAAGGCTTTTCCCTGAGCGTTAAAAAGGGACAGTTCGTCTCCATAGTGGGCAGCAACGGCTCGGGCAAGACGACGCTCCTCAACCTGCTCTGCGGCAGCCTGCCGCCGGACGGCGGCGAGATACGGCTGGACGGCAAGAGTCTCAATCCCTTAAAGGAGTTTGAGCGAGCGAGATATATAGGCCGCGTCTTTCAGGCTCCCGACAAGGGCACCAGTCCCGCGCTGACGGTTTTGGAAAACCTCTCTCTCGCGGACAATAAGGGCGGCTTTTTCGGGCTCTCCCCCGCCGTGGACAAAAGGCGCGTCGCGGCCTATAAGGAAAAGCTGGAGCTTTTGCATCTCGGACTTGAAAACCGAACGGACCAGCTTGTCGGGACGCTCTCCGGCGGACAGCGGCAGGCTCTGGCGCTGCTTATGTGTACGATGAAGCCGGTTGAGCTGCTCGTTTTGGACGAGCACACCGCCGCACTCGACCCCAGCTCGAGCGAGAACGTAATGGAGCTCACCGAGCGCCTTGTTAAAGAGCTTAAGGTGACGACGCTTATGGTCACGCACAATCTGCGTTACGCCGTTGAACACGGCAGCCGCCTGCTCATGCTGCACGAGGGGCGCTCGGTAGTGGACATCGCCGACGAAGAAAAGAGCGCCGCTGAAGTCGGCGACCTGCTTAAGATTTTTAACGAAATAAGCGTGGAGTGCGGGAACTGAGTGTCCTAAAACCGTTTTACCCTGCATTTGACGGCAGGATCATAGCTGCGTGGATTTTCAGGGTCTTTGCTGCGTCTTTCCAGCCTCCGGCGAGCGTACTTCTCAGGGTGTTTCTCCCCGCCTTCGGCGTGGGGAAACACCCTGATTTAATGGCAATAAGGCGCGGCCAAACACTAAAAGGAAAAGAGGCTTCATATTAAGCCTCTTTTCCTTTTGTTATTAAAGCTCGCCTATCGCACCTGCCCCTCGCCGCGCAGCTTGTATTTATAAGATACCAGCTCCCTCACGCCCAGAGGCCCGCGCGCGTGCAGCTTCTGAGTGGAGATGCCTATCTCCGCCCCGAGGCCGAACTCTCCGCCGTCCGTAAAGCGCGTGGAGGCGTTGTGGTAGACCGCCGCGGCGTCTACCCTATTCAAGAACTCCTCGGCGGCGACAGCGTTGTTCGTTACAATGGCCTCGCTGTGGCCGGTGCCGCAGCTCGCTATGTGCTCGAGAGCCTCCTCCATTGAACTCACTGTTTTTACGGCGAGTATCAGGTCGCCGTACTCTTTGCCCCAGTCGCCGGCGGCCGCAGGGGTCGCCTCGGGCAGGTTGGCGAGCGCCGCGGCGTCGGCGCGTATTTCCACCGATTTTTTGTCCAGCAGCTCCTTTGCCCGCGGCAGGAAGGCCTCGGCAATATCATTGTGTACCAGCGCGCACTCGCAGGCGTTGCAGACCGAGGGGCGCGAGGTCTTGGCGTTGTAGAGTATTTGAGCCGCCATCTCGAGGTCCGCGTCCTTATCCACATAGATATGGCAGACTCCCGCGCCCGTTTCTATAACCGGCACGGTCGAGTTTTCTATTACCGAGCGAATTAGCCCCGCTCCCCCGCGAGGCACAAGCAAATCCACAAACTCGTTCAGCCTCATTAGCTCGCGGGCGCTCTCTCGGCTCGTGTCCCTGACGAGCTGCACGCAGTCGGCGGGCAGGCCCGCCTCGACGAGCGCCGAGGAAAGGGCCTCGCAGATAGCGCAGGTTGAATTTATGGCCTCCTTGCCGCCGCGCAGTATTACCGCGTTGCCGCTTTTCAGGCAGAGCGCGGCGGAGTCGGCGGCGACATTGG
>JAUNBN010000005.1 GCA_030527085.1 Oscillospiraceae bacterium | reverse complement strand
CATAGCGGGCGGCGTAACTGCCATTGTAATCAACAACGAGATAAACGGCGGCGGCAGCGACACGAGCGAAATAAGCGTAACGATACCCGAGGGCGCTTCCACGAGCAGCGTGGCCCAGGCGCTCAAGGACGCGGGACTCATCAGCTCGCGCAGTGTATTCAGGCTCTATTCGCGCATTCACGGCGCGGACGGTACCTTCCAGTTTGGGGAAAAAATCCTCAACCGCTCCATGAGCTACGACGAGATGATAGAGGTCCTGCAGGCGATGAGCATGAGGCAGGTCGAGACCTTCAGCCTTACCGTCCCCGAGGGCACCACCGCCCTGCGGCTTGCCATAATGCTTGAGGAGCTTGGCATCTGCACCCGGCAGGAGTTTGTCGAGGCCTGCAACAGCGGAAGCTACGACGTCGGCTTCTGGGACGAAATCTCCCAGGACGAAAACAAATTCATACGCCTTGAGGGCTATCTCTTCCCGGACACCTATGAGTTCGAGGTGGGCTCCTCGCTTCAGGATATTATTTTGAAAATGCTCCGAAACTTCGAGACTCGCGTCCTCACCGAGGAGCGCAGCGCCGCGATAGCGGCCTCAGGCTACACGCTCGAGAAGATAATAACCCTGTCTTCAATAGTTGAGAAGGAATCCGTGGGCGACGAGAGCTACCCGATGGTCGCCGGCGTGTTCTTCAACCGTCTCAACAACCCCGACCTCTTCCCCTGTCTCGAGTCCGACACCTCCTGCGACTGGCGCAGGCGCGGCCTCGGAGACCTCGAGGACTACTACGGCGGCTACTTCCCCGGCGTTCTGCAGTACTACTACGGCGGCTACGAGAACGTGCCCGCGGGAACGCTCGAAGGCTACGACACCTTCTCCTATCCCGGCATAATAATAGGCGCAATCTGCAACCCGGGCCTCAAGTCCATAGACGGGGTCCTCGAGCCCGCCGAGCACGACTACTTCTTCTTCTTCACCGGCGAGGACAAGGAGACCTTCTACTGGTCGAGAACGGCCGACGAGCACGCCTCGCAGTACGCCCTCTACGGCCCGGCTTAAAATGAATTTTGACTCCAAAACAAAAAAGCGCGAGCGCTCCGCTGAAAAGGGCGGGAGCTCATGCGCGCCTGATTCTCTCTGCACTTCCCCCGCCGAAGGCGGGGGAAGTGCGCTGTTGAACACGCCTTTAAATCTCCGCGCCGAAAAGGGAGCTACCTTCGCGCCTGATTCTCTCTGCATTTCCCCCGCCGAAGGCGGGGGAAGTACGCTGTCGAACGCGCCTTCAGGCCCCCGCGCCGAAAGGGGAGCTACCTTTGCCAAAATCTACGAGATAGTAAAGCAGATACCCCCGGGCAAGGTAGCTACCTACGGGCAGATAGCCTTTATGGCGGGCAAACCGCGCGCGGCGCGGGTAGTCGGCTGGGCGCTGCATGTGAACCCCGACCCCGAGGGCACGCCCTGCTTTCGCGTTGTTAACCGCCGCGGCGAGTGCTCCGGCTCCTTCGCCTTCGGCGGCGAGGGCGTGCAGCGCGCCCTGCTCGAGGCCGATGGCGTAGGCTTTCTCGAGGACGGCCGTGTCGATCTGCGAAAGCACCTCTGGCGGCCCGGCGCGCAGCCTTAAGCCCGGGCGAGCCTCAGGCGAGCGGGTAAAAGCGGGTAAAAGACGCTGTCTCCCCCGCCTTTGGCGGGGGAGACAGCGAAGATCACGCAGCAGGGACAATTTCAGCCTCAGGCGCTCAGCAGCCCCAGCTCGCGAAGCGCCTCGGGTCTCGAGTCGGCGGAAAAGAGAAACTCGCCTTTCGCGTCGTAAACCTCGTAGTGCCCCCGGGTGTATACGATCCGAACCTCCATAAAACTGCCTCCTTGTTTTTCCTGTCACCGCTGTTTTGGTTTCCTTGCTTTGGCCTTACCGGGCCTTTAAGGAGAGTATAGAGGTTTAGCTGTCCCAAAGTACGGACTTTGAACTAAAGGCGGCTTTCTCGAGCCTTAACTGTCCTTTATTTCGTACAATAACTCCTAAAAACCGCAAGGAGGCTTGTTTTATGAGTCTTTTTGGTCTTCTGCCGCTTATAGTCTTCGGCCTCTCGGCGCTGCTCGTGCCCGTCTGGCTGCTCTTACAGGCGCGCCGCGCCGCCAAGGAGCGCCGGGAGCGAGAGCTCGCCGAACTTGAGAGGGCGGAAGAAAGGGATGGAGAAGATGACCCCTCCTGAGCAACCTTTTCAGGGGCGGCCGCGGGAATTGTCCTGACGCGAAAAAGGCAGATTAGGGTGTTCCTCCCCGCCTTCGGCGGGGAGGAACACCCTAATTTAATGACATTACGCCGAAGGCAGGGCAAACACCCCAACTTAACGGCTTTTCATTCGCAGCGAAGTTCTCTGCATTCGGCTGCGGGAGAGGCCGCCGCCGCTCTTTGCGGAGCTCTGCGGCGCAGCTCCCCGAGGCTCTTTCCGAGGCAGCGCTCGAAATCCGGCAGCGCGCCGGTGTAGTCCGGGGCCATTATGTGCGGCATCTGGTAGATGTCGTGGCCGGGGAAGCAGTTGCCCTCTATAAGCAGCGGACCCCTCTCGCCCACGCAGATATCCCAGCCGACATAGCCCACCTGAGGCAGTACCCTCGCGGCGGCCAGCACTGTTTTTACGCAGTCCTCCCAGCGTGGAATCTTAAATCCCTTTATCTTGTGCCCGGTAGCGGGATGGCGCTCATAGACCCCGTGAGCCTTGTCCACTGCGGCACTCTTGACCTCGCCCGTATTCACGTCCACCAGCGCGGCCATGCCCCCGCTGTGCAGGTTGTCAACATAGGAGCCGTTGCCTATGCGCAGTGTGGCAAAGGCGAGGCGCGGGCCGCTTTTCCCCGGCAGCGTCACCATCCTGAGCGTGTTTACAGCTCCGGGGTAGAGCCCGGCGAGCTCATCGCACTGCCGCGCCTCCTGCTCAACTATACCGAAGCCGGCGCTTTCAACATAAGCCTTGAGCTCGCTCGCCGAGGCGAAATCCTCGAGCTCCAGCCTTTTAACACCCAGCCCTCCCGTGCCCCAGAGCGTCTTGGCAAAGACGGCCCCGCCGGGAGCGCAAAGGCGCTCGTAGTCGCTCAAGGAAGCGGTCTCAACATCAAGCCAGAGTCGGCCGAAGAACTGCCCGAAGCGCCGCGCGAACTCCACCTTATTGTCGAAGATCGGGGTCTTGAGCGGGTCGTTAAAGCGCCTTACAAGCTCGTTGTTCACCCCGCGGGTTATATAGGTGCCGCGCTTTTCAGCGGGCACGGAGTAAAACTCGCAGTAGCGGTAGTCCGTAGGGCCGGCGGCGTAGCGCAGCCCGCACCAGAGCATGTCCGCCGCTATCAGGACGGCAGCCTTGCCGCTGGCGGCCGCGCAGCTTTTAATGTTGCTTCGCAGCTCCTCCGGCTTTATCTCCCTGATTCTGGCAGCAAAATATTTTATATCCATTGGGGATTTACTCTCCGTTTTTTAGTATTCTACGCGCCCTAGCTTTAACTATACTTAAAAACTCGTCCGAGTTTTAAACGCCTGCCAAGAGAGGCGCTATTATGCCTCGGCTGCGGCAGAACAGACTGCCGTTCAAACTCGCCTTGAAAACGCACGCGCTTTTCTCTATACTTAACATGAGAAATGCCTCCGAAACGGATTCGACGCCGCAGCTCCACCGTTGAAGGCGGGGAGCTGCGGCGAAGCAAACGCGAGGCAGAAACGCTTTTCTTATATAACAATCCTTGCGCAAAGGAGACCGAAAAATGGCTTTAATCGGAAAGCACATACTGCTGGCTGTGCTGGTAGTTCTTTTTATCTACCTGTTTTTAAAGCGCAACGGCAGAATTTAGCGGGCGTGCTCCGGAATGTGGGCGGCCCTGAGCGCGGGTATTCTAAGACCTTAAACGCACTGCCTCCCCGCCTTCGGCGGGGGAGGCAGTGCAGAGATTCCGCGCGGGCGAATAATCCCGTTCAGGAGGTAATTTAAGCTTTGAAGAAGGAAAACCTTTATAAGCTCTTCTACGCGGCGGCGGGCCTGGCGGTTTTGGGCTTCGCCCTCAGACTGGGCGCGGATTTATTAAAGTACGACGCCTCCTGCTCGGCTCCCTTTTATGTGTTCGCGCTCGCGCGGGCGCCGGAGTTTCTGCTTCCCGCCGCGCTGCTCTTCTTCGCCGCGAGATTTACAAAAAAGAAATACGGCAAATAAAAAAATCGCCCTTGCTGAAAGCGGCAAAAAAGCGGCTTGCCGTTCTCTGCCTTATGCAGATAAAGCCCCGCAAATAAAATTAAATCAGGGCGGTCTCCCGATTTCGGTAGGGGGAACGCCCTGAAACTTTAATCGGAAGGCGGCTCAAGCCCTTTACAGTTCCAGATACCTCCTGTCCAAAACCCGGTAGTGCGGGCGGTAGGCTTGTCTGTATTGCTCGCTGTGGCGCACAGCGGGGCAGCCCTCGGCGCGGTAGGCGGCGAGATAAGTCTCTAGCTTCGAAATATCAAGAGGAAGCAGCCCATCCTCCGCCGCTTCGCGCAGCTCTGCGAACCTGCGCTCGAGTCCCTGCCGCGAGCCGCGTTTGCTGCTCGCGGTTCTCACAAAGGCCTCGTTTACTTTGGCGGGCGAAAACCCTCGCGCTTTCGCTGCCGTGAGATGCAGCCTGACAAGGCCGCCGCCGATGTCTTCAAGAAACAGAGCCTTGCCGTCCGCCGCAAGTCCCTCCCACTCGGCGAGCAGGCGCTCGAGACTCTCCCCTTCGCAGCTTATAAGGTGCTCTCCCGCAAACTCGCTCTGGTAGACGAGCTTCGCGAAATCGCGAGGCTCCATTAAAGGATAGCGCTCGAAATGCGCTGCGAGTATGCTTTTAAAACCGCCTCCGCTCATGTCCCGGGCTCTATGAGCTTGGCCTTTTTAAGCGCCGTAAGCAGCAGGGGAATGAGTATGAGCTGGCCCGCTATTCCGGGCAGCGAGGTGACAAAGGCGGCGCTGAGCCAGAGCTGCATGGAATAGGCTCCCGCGCGGAAGATGAGGGCGTTGAGAACGCCGTAGGTAAGGCGGCCGGCGAGCATGGCCCCTATAAGGGAGATAT
This sequence comes from Oscillospiraceae bacterium, assembly GCA_030527085.1. GTDB lineage: Bacteria > Bacillota > Clostridia > Oscillospirales > Ruminococcaceae > JAUNBN01. The sequence goes on along the minus strand of JAUNBN010000005.1, from coordinate 14,591 downwards.
AGATATTGGCAAGAGAGTTGCCCGTTTTTACCGTCTTCATCAGCAGGCCGCTCACAAGGCCGTAGACCGCCAGCTCGCAGAGCATGGAGGGCAGCATGGCCGCGGGCGGCATTCCCGTGAGCAAGCTGGAGAGCAGCGGCGCGAGAATGCCGCAGATAAGACCGTAAACGGGGCCGCAGATAAGACCGCAGAGCAAAACGGGCAGGTGCATTGGCAGAAAGATGCCGCCCGCGTTGGGAATGGAATGGAAGGCGATGGGCAGCGCCACGCCGATGGCGACGCAAAGGCCGGTCAGTACGAGTCTTTTGTTCCTGCTCATTGAAACCTCCTGAATTAAAGAATGCCGCGAGGGCACTCTTCGATAAAATCGTTGAGCTGCCTTCGTGGCACTTTAACATTCAGTTAGCTCGGCCGGCTTCCTGCCGACTGCTCCGCTGCTATTATAACAGAAGCCCTGAAACCGCGCAAGACACTAGCAGCCGCAGGCCTCTCCGCCGTAGTAATTGCAGAGGACGCGCATCATCATGTGGTCGAAAACCATGTGCAAGTCCTCGCTTATCTGCATATCGTCTATCTCGGCGTGCATCACGAAATCGGAAAGCTCCTTGAGCCTGCCGCCGTCGTAGCCGCACATTCCGATTATTACCGCGCCCTCGCCCTTGGCGTACTCTACGGCCTTGATAATATTCTTCGAGTTCCCGCTGCCGGAAATAGCCAGCACCACGTCGCCCTTTTTGAGCTCGCCGCGAAGCTGCTCCGCAAAAACGTCCTCGTAGCTTATGTCGTTGGCTATGGCCATAAGGGTGGGAATGTTATCGGAAAGGCAGGTCATTCTGAATTTCTTGGGCGAATAGGCGCTTATGCCCTTGTTGAAATCGCAGACCATATGCGAGGCGGTAGCGGCGCTGCCGCCGTTGCCCAGAGTGAAGATTCTCGCTTCGCGCTCGCAGGCCTCGACGAGCGCGCAGAGCGCGTCGCTTAAGGCCCTTATGTCAAGGCGGCTTATCGCCTCCTTTTCAAGCTCCAGGTAGTCCAGTATCTCGGCTCTGAAATCCGGCATGGCTTCAAGCCTCCCTTATCAGTATTTTTTCAACACAGCCGTATAAATCGCTTCCATCTATATCGGCCTTTACTTCGAAAAGGCCGTCCAGCCCCGCCTCGCCCGTGGCGGTCAGCGCCGTTTTGCAGCCGGCGTTTATGCCGGTCATGATGTCGCGCGTAGTGTCGCCTATTATCCAGGAGCGCGCAAGGTCTATATTCCAGCGCCGCGCGGCCTCCTTTAGCATTCCTGCGGCGGGCTTGCGGCAGGCGCAGTTCATTTTGAGCTCCCTTACCTCGCCCTCGTAGCCCGAATCCGGGTGGTGGGGGCAGAAGAGCAAATCGTCCAGATAGGCTCCGCGCTCGCCCAAAAGCGTCTCGAGACGCGCGTTTATGCGCTCCATTTCCTCAAAGGAGCACTCCCCGCGCGCTATAACGGGCTGGTTCGTGACGACGACGGCAAGATATCCGCTCGAGTTTATTCCGGCTATGGCATCGGCGGCGCGCGGCAGCAGCTCTAAATCCTCAGCCCTTTTCACAAAACCCCTGAGCGCGTTTATCGTGCCGTCGCGGTCGAGAAAGACGCAGCGCTGTCTGTTTTGAGGTTGCGCCGCGCGGGCAGGCCCGAAAGCCACTCCGCGTTGACGGCCTTAAGCCGCTCGGGCGTTCCGGCGTCCTTAATGTATTCCGTGCTGCGGCAGGCGTAAACGCCGCCTTTTTCTATCTCCGGCCTTATGATATCGAGCTCGAGGTCGGCTCTCTCGCCCTCCTGCAAGCCCTGCAGCAGCTCAGGATTCAAAACATAGAGTCCCGCGTTCACCAGGTTGCGGCAGGCGAAGCCGCGCGGCTCTTTTTTCGAGAGCCAGCCGGTGACGCGCGATTTTTCGTCCGCGAGCACCAGGTCGCTGTCATAGGGGTGGGAGTTTGGGTGGACAAAGAGCGTCGCGCGCGCCTTTTTTTCCTCATGAAAGCGCAGCAGCCTGCTTAAATCGACATCGAAGGCGACGTCGCACATCAGCATTAAAAAATCGCCCTCGAGCTCAGTTTTAAGATAGGCCAGCGCCCCGGCTGAGCCCAGCGGCCTGTCCTCATGTATATAGGAGAGCTTCACTCCGAAGCGGCTGCCGTCGCCGAGAAAGGCCGTGAGCTTCTCCGCAAGATGACCGGTAGTTATTATTATATCCTCGATCCCGGCAAATTTCAGCGCCTCTATCTGCCTCACAATAAGCGGCTTTTTGCAGACGGGAGCCAGAGCCTTGGGTATGTCCGGCAGCGAGGCGGCGAGACGCGTGCCCCGGCCTCCGGCCGCTATTACGGCGCGCATCAGAGCGTGTCCGGCCGCTCGCCGACGTAGATAACGCTCGATCCCTGCATATCGAAGCTGAAGGGCAGCTGCTTAAGGCCCAGGCCCTCGCGCAGCGCCTGCTGCTTTTCCTTCGGAACGTAGAACAGCATAAAGCCACCGCCGCCCGCTCCCAGCAGCTTGCCGCCGGTGGCTCCCAGTGAGAGCGCCAGCTCGTATTTTTCGTCTATTATGGCCGAGCTTATGCCGCTCGCGAGCGTGCGCTTCATAAGCCAGTTTTTATGCATCAGCTCTCCGGCCGCGTCCAAATCGCCCTCCTCGAGGCGGATTTTTAATTCGAGCGCGAGCGAGCACATTTCGAGCTGGCTTCGCTCTCTCTCTCCCTCTGAGATGTTCTTTTGCTGCTCAAAGAGTATGGCGGCGCTGTCGTGGATATTGCCGATATAGAAGAGCATCAGGTTTTCCTCGAGCTGCCTGCGCTTTTCGGCGCTAATGATTACCGGTTCCACAAAAACGCTGCCGTCCTTATTGAAGCGGTAGAAGTTGAGCCCCCCGCAGGCGGCTGCGTACTGGTCCTGCTTGCCTATGGGCATGCCTATAACATTTATCTCGTAGTGGCAGGCCTGCCGCGCGAGCTTCTCGCGCGAGACGAACTTGCCCCTGTAGCTGTATATGCTGTGCAGAAGGCCCACCAAAAAGCTGCTCGAGGAGCCCAGGCCGGTGCCGGAGGGGATGTCGGCTATGCTGGTGAGCTCGACTCCCTTTATGTCGAACTCTTCTAATATGGCCCTGAAATAGCGGTGCTCTATCTGCGAATAGTCGCTGACTATCTCGGTTTTGGAGTACTTCAAAATAGTCGTGCTCGAGTCGAAATAGGGGTGAATGAGCAGGTACATATATTTATTTATGGCCGCCGAGAGCACGCAGCCGCCGTGCTTTGTGTAAAAAGAGGGCAAGTCGCTGCCGCCTCCGCAGAAGCTCACCCTAAAGGGCGTGCGGGTTATTATCATCGGGGCCTCCTATTCGGCGGCGAAGCGAAAATCCGCCACCCAGGGGTTTTCAATAAGATAGCGCGTCGTGCGCTTTACGCTCTGCTCTATCGTGAGCTCGGGAGCCCAGCCCAGAGACATGAGCTTTTTAACGTCGAGGTAGATAAAGGGGTTGTCGCCCACCCAGCCGCGGTCGCCGCCGGTAAACTCAAAGGCGGGCGAGACGCCCATCTCCTCGCAAATCCATTTTGCGCTGTCGCGCACGAGGCAGTAATCGTCAACGCCGAGGTTGTAGATATTGACCTTCTCCCTCGCCTTTTCAATTATCGTGAATATGGCGTTCAGGCAGTCGCCTATATAGAGGTAGGACTTCTTCTGGTTTCCGTCGCCCAGAATCCGCAGCTTCGAAGGGTCGCGCCTCAACTGCTCGTAAAAGTCTATAACATGGCCGTGGGGGTAGCGCTCGCCCAGAATCGAGACGAAGCGGAAGATATAGGCCCTGAAGCCGAAGCCCTCGCAGTAGGCGGAGATAAGCCCCTCGCAGGCGAGCTTGGAGGCCCCGTAAAGCGAGGTCTGCACTCCCGCGTAGCTCTCGGGGGTCGGTATCACCTCGGCCTCGCCGTAGACCGGCCCCGTTGAGGGAAAGGCTATCTTGTCCGCTTTATTTTGGCGCATCGCCTCAAGCACATTGAAGGTGGCTATGGTGTTCTGCTCAAGGTCCTTGCGCGGGTGCTCGAGCCCACGGCGTATGTCGGCGTTGGCCGCGAAGTGAAAGACGAAGCCGCAGCCGGACATGGCGGAGTTCAGCCTTTCCGTATCCAGCAGGTCGCCCTCGATAAACTTAAGGCGGCCCGTTGCCTGAGCCTTTTCCAAAAAGCGCAGGTTTCCCGTAGAGAGGTTGTCGTAGGCCACTACCTCGCAGGATTTATCTTCAAGCAGGCGGTCGCAGATATGGCTGCCTATAAAGCCCGCCGCGCCCGTAACAAAAAATTTCATAATAAAACGGCCTTTCTCACATGGGTTTCCAGTTTACAAGCGGGGAGATGGGCTTGTCCGAATATATTCTAGCTATGGCCTCCGCGAACATGGGCGCGCAGGTGAGCATTTTTATCTTGGGCAGCGCCTTCTCGGGGGGCAGGGCTATGGTATCCACGAGCACTATTTCTTCTATGGGGCTGGCCTCAAGGCGCTCTATGGCCGGTCCGGAGAGCACTCCGTGCGTGGCGCACGCGCAGATGGAGCGCGCGCCCTGAGCCATAATGGCGTTAGCGGCGTTCACGAGGGTTCCCGCCGTGTCTATCATGTCGTCGAGGATTATTATGTCCTTGCCCTCGACCTCGCCTATTATGTGCATGACCTCGCTCTCGTTGGCCTTGGCGCGGCGCTTATCGACTATCGCAATGGGCGCCTCGAGCCGCTCGGCGAACATCCTCGCGCGGGGTATGGAGCCGAGGTCGGGCGACATGACCACGAGGTTCTCCTTGTTATCGTGGAACTTCTGCTCCATATAGGGGGCGAGAATGGCCATGCCGACGAGATGGTCTACGGGGATGTCAAAGAAGCCCTGGAGCTGGTAGGCGTGCAAATCCATTGTTAAGACGCGGTCGGCTCCCGCCGTGGTTATCATGTTGGCTACGAGCTTGGCCGAGATGGGGTCGCGCCCCTTGGCCTTTCTGTCCTGCCTGGCGTAGCCGAAATAGGGCAGGACGGCCGTTATGCGCCCGGCGCTCGCGCGCTTGAAGGCGTCTATCATTATGAGCAGCTCCATGAGGTGGGTATTAACGGGGTTGGAGGTGGACTGCACCACGAACACGTCCGAGCCTCTTACGGACTCAAAAACTGAGACCGATATCTCGCCGTCGCTGAAGGCCCCCACCTCGCTCTTGCCCAGAGGCAGGCCGAGGTATTCGCTCATCGCGCGCGCGAGCTCGGGATTGGAGTTGGCCGTGAAGATCTTGATGTCGCGTCCGTGAAGATTCATTTGAGATTACCCCCGAATTGCTGAGGCGCGTAGGGCGCGCCGCCTTTTTTTTCGATGTATTTTTGCAGCTTTTTCGCCGCCCAGCCCTCTATATTCCGCTGCTTCACCCTGCCCAGCGCGAGCGCCCCGGCCGGAACGTCCTGAGCCACCGTGGTGCCCGCGGCGGTGTAGGCGGCGTCGCCCACGCTGACGGGCGCTATGAGGTTGGTGTTGCAGCCTATAAAGGCGTAGTCGCCCACTGTGGTGCGGCGCTTTTCCTCGCCGTCGTAGTTCACCACCACTACCCCGCAGCCGAAGTTGCAGAAGCTGCCCACGTCGCTGTCGCCTATATAGGTAAGGTGCGCTATGGAGGAGCCGCGCCCGATAGAGGAGTTTTTGATTTCGACGAAGTCGCCTATCTTCACCTCGTCGGCAATAAGGCTGCCCGGCCTTATATTCACATAGGGCCCTATTCTGACCCGGCTGCCTATTTTCGACTGAGCGCACTGGCTGGCGTTTATAAGACAGCCCTCGCCCACCTCGCAGTCCGTAAGGAGGGTCCCCGGGCCCAGAACGCAGCCCTCGCCTATTTTGCAGCGGCCGTAGAGCTGGGTGTTCGGCTCGACGGTGCAGCCCGCGCCGAGCTCCACGTCCGGGCCTATAACCACGCCGTCCGCGCAGACGAAGTGGACTCCATTTTCAAGGTGGCGCTCTATGGCCGAGCGGTTGGCTATCTCGTTTAAGCGCAGCAGCTCCGAGGGGCGGTTGGCCCCCAGAGCGACAAACTCGTTTTCGGCCCTGAAGCAGCCCGCGCGCAGCCCCTTTGCGATTATTATCGCCACGGCGTCCGTGAGGTAGTATTCGCCCTGCGCGTTGTTGTTCTTGATGCTCTCGAGCGCTTCGAGCAGCGCCCTTGTCTTGAACCAGTAGGCTCCGGAGTTTATCTCCTGAATCTCGGCCTCGGCGTCGTTGCAGTCGCGGTCCTCAACTATGGCCGCGAGGGAGTCTCCGCGCCTTATTATGCGCCCGTAGCCCGCGGGCTTTTCGACCTCGGCGCTTATTACGGTTACCGCGTTGCCCTGCAGGCGGTGCAAATCCAGCGCGCCGCAGATGGTGTCCCTGTCGATAAAAGGAGCGTCCCCGCAGAGCACCAGCGTGTCTCCCTGCGCGCGGGGCTCCAAAAAGCCCCTTGCGCACATGACCGCGTGCCCCGTTCCGAGACGCTTCGTCTGTTCACATATTTCGCAGCCCTCGGCCGCGCTTTCAACATCCTTGCCGCTCGCCACCACGCAGAGCTCGCCCACCTGCGAGGCGCGGGCGGCGTCTATTACCCAGCGCAGCATCTCCTTGCCCGCCACCTTGCAAAGCACCTTGGAGCCTGAGGCGTGCATGCGCTTCCCCTCGCCGGCGGCGAGGATTACGCAGTTGAGCTGTGAGGCGTAAGCGCCCATAGGAAACAACCCCTTACATACAAAGATGAGAAACCGCCGCGGACGCCAAAAAGACGCCGCCGCGTTTTTTTCAAACCTCTTGTCTTATATTATGGCAATTTTCGAACTGTATTGCAAGTACAAATATAAAAAGGGTGTGTCCCGTCGTGCGGATGTTTTTCTGTCATTCCCCCCGCCTGCGGCGGGGGGAATGACAATTTCGTGCCCGCTTTTGATCCACTCCATATAAAAGCTTGTGTCCCGTCTCGCGGATCTTTCACTGTCTTTCTCTCCGTCTGCGGCGGGGAGGGGGAAAGACAGCATATCACGCTTAAAGACTATTCCTATTGGAAAGCGCCTCTGTTGCGCGTTTTTCACTGCATCCGCCCCCTTTGAGCCGGCTTCCTCAAAACCGCTCGGAGCCTTCGCGCGATACGTTCCGCATCGGGGGAGCGTTCCGCTTGCGAGAAACCCTCGCTCTTGGAACACACCTCGCGCCTGCACGGAAAAGCCCGCCTCCGTCTTTCGGCACGGGAGCGAGCTTGCTTCAACTAAAATTGAAAAAACTTTAATGCGAGCGCTCGCGGTAGACGTACTCGCAGCCCACGTCGTAGCGCACCTCGGAAGCGTCCGGCGGGCTTTCGAGCAGCTCAGGGTGGCGCAGGTAGCGGTCGAGATATTTGAAGGCCGCGGCGTAGAGCGCGCCCGGGCAGACCCTCTCGTCTATGGTGACGGCTATCGGGTATTGAGCCTTCTTCTTTATAGAGCCGTCGCCCGCCATAACGAGCTTGTTCTGCAGCTTGCCCAGCCCCAAAAAGACCGTGGTCGTGCCGAAGTTATAGATGTGGTGGTGCAGCGCGCCAAGCCCGATTGAGCCCATATTGGTTATAAACATGCTGGTGTGGAAGGGCGAGGCGTCTATTATGGCGCGCGGCAAAAGGCCGAAGTAGTCCAGCAGCTTCAAGAAGCCCACGCCCGCCGAGGCGAGAAAGGGCATGGCCAGAATGGCGTTGGCGACCTTGTCCGTGGCGTTGCTGTTTGACAGCTCGCGGTTTTGCTCTATGGTCTGCTGCACCTTGCGAGAGACGTCGAAGACGGTGTCGTTTGCGGGGTCGAAGTAGACCTTGACCGTGGTCTCGAGGAACTCGTCCTTGCTCCTGCTTTTGAGCATCGCAAAGGAGACGCAGAGCTCGTTTCTCGCGTAGAGCTTCTTGCCCACGACAAAACGATTAAGATGGGGCATATGAGCCAGCATTCGCACATAGGCCGCGATGATAAGCTCCATCTTGCCTATCTTTATGCCCTCGCCGCGTTTTTTTCTCAAATATGCCTTAATTATATCCGCGTCGGCGTATTGGGTGCAGTAGCACTGCGAGTCCGCGCGCTCGACCATTATATAGGGCGTAAAGCGGGTGATAGGGTCTACTCCGGCCTTAACGGCTCTGCCATCCGGTCTTCTTCCAAACATTATGTACCTCCAAAACTGACCTCGTTGTTTAGGTGTGTCCCGCCGCGTGGATTTTTCGCTGTCTTTCTCCCGCCGCAGGGGCCGCTCCCTTTGTTTATCTCTATATCCCGCCGCCTTTTGGGCGACAGGGCCGTATCACATTTTCAAAAGCGGCTTTCGGGCGCGTAGCCCTCGAAGATTATCGCGTCTGTTTTATCTAAAAGCTCCCGGTGGCGTGCCTCGCTTTTAACGGTCCAGACCACGCCCAGGCCCCCGAGCCGCCTTAAGAGCTTGAAGGGCGCGCCTGTTTCGGACTCCTTAAAGGCCGCGAAGTGCGGGCGGCTCAGGACGTTGCAGATTAAAGCGCCGCGGGCCGCGCCTTTTATAAAGGGCAGGTCGTCCCTCGATTTAAAGGAGCTGGCGAGCTGGCCGCGAACTATATCGGGGCGGTTTTTCCTAAACCACCTCACCACCAAAGGGTGAAAGCTCTCGACGCAGCAGGGGCCTTTGTATTTATCGAGCTCGGCCATTACGGCCTCGCAGAGCTCGTAATACCAGACGGTATCGAGCCCCTCGGCCTTGAGCTCAATTATGAGCGGCTCGCGCCCATCCACAGCCGCGAGCACTTCGGCAAAGAGCGGCACTCTCTCTCTCGAATTAAAGAGCTTGAGCTCTCTGGCCTCGCGCCAGTCCACCTCCCAGACGGGGCGCGGGTCGCCGCAGGCGCGCTGGTAGTCGTTGTCGTGAAAGACTATGAGCTTCTTGTCCCTTGTGAACTGAACGTCCAACTCGCAGCCGTAGCCGCTTTCCATGGCCCGCTCGAATGCGGGCAGGGAGTTTTCGGGAGCCTCGCTCCTGTTGTCGTAAAAGCCGCGATGGGCGTAGGCGCGCCCCCCAAAAACAGCTCTCGCCTCGGGCGAGGGCTTTTCGGGGCAGATTAAAAAGAGGTAACCCAAGAAAAGACCCAAAAGCGAAACGAGAATTATCAGCGCAATATACATATAAGTCCCTCTATTCCACGAGCCTGTCGGCCGCGAGCAGCAGGAGCGCGGTCTTGCCGTCCTTGAACTCTCCCGCCAGCGCGCGCTCGGCGGCCTCCTTTAAGGGCAGGAGGCTGAGGGTGAGGTATTCGTCCTCGTCCAAAGCTTGCTCGCCCTTTTTGAGACCCGTAGCTATATACATATAGAGCTTTTCGGCCGAAAAACCGGGCGAGGGGTACATCACGCCGACATAGTCTATTTTTTCCGCCGTGCAGCCCGTTTCTTCCTTTAATTCCCTCACGGCGGCGAGATAGGGCTCCTCGCCCCATTCGAGCTTGCCCGCGGGCAGCTCTACGGTGTTTTCTTCCATAGGGTAGCGGTACTGCTCAACGAGATAGACCCGCCGCTCGTCGTCAACTGCCGCAATGCAGACCCCGCCGGGGTGCTCCACGACCTCGCGCAGCGCCTCTTTCCCGCCCGGTATAAGCGCCCGGTCTCGATAGACGCGTATTATCCTGCCCTCATATATCACCTCGCGGCTGAGGGTCTTTTCGGTAAAATCCATTGGCCTCAAGTCCTTTCCCCGCTATTTTAACACAGCGCGGCGCGTAATTAAAGCGCTCTTTTGTGAGGGTAATGTCCGAAATCCCCCGCGCATGAGGCGCTCGCTTTAAGCTGTCTGAAAACGCCGGGCCTTGCTTTTCCCCGCCGAAGGCGGGGAAAGGCGGAAAATCCCCGCGCATGAGGCGCTCGCTTTAAGCATAAGCTTTTAAGGGGGCTTGCAGATTATGGATTACACGCTCGAAAAGATATCCTCCTTCAGCACCGAAGCGCTCTTATCCGAGCTCAGGGCGCTGGACGGAAAGGAGGGCATAAGATACCGCGCCTGCGGCCGCTCGGTCTGCGGGCGGGAGCTGGGCGCGCTCGAGATAGGCTCTATGTACAGGCCCTCTCTTTTCATAGGCGGGACTCACGGCACGGAGTGGGCCTCGGCGCTCTGCTGCCTTAAGCTCGCCGCGGAGCTTGCGGGCCTTTATTCGGGGCGCGCCTGCGAGTACGGGATAGACTTCCGCGCCGCCTTCGAGCGCTCCGGCGTCGTGCTGCTGCCTCTTTTGAACCCCGACGGCTACGAGATCTTTAAAAACGGCGCGCAGGGCGCGAGGCGAAAGGCAACCTTTCTGTCCCGCTTTGAATACGGCGACTTCCGCCACTGGCAGGCGAACGCGCGGGGCATAGACCTCAACCACAACTATGGCGCGGGCTTTTACATAGCGAAAAGAGATGTTGCTTTGGCTGGCATACGCCGCCCGGGACCCACGCGCTACGGCGGCCTCTTCCCCTTTTCGCAGCCCGAGACGCGCGCGGTGCGCCGTCTTTGCGCGCGCTGCCGCCCGCGCTCTCTATTCGCGCTGCACTCTCAGGGCGAGGAGATATACTGGCGCTACGGCGAGCGCACCCACCCCTCGGCGAGGGCCGTAGGCGAGACGCTGGCCGCGCTGGCCAGCTACAGGCTCGAGGAGCCCGAGCCTCTGGCCTCACACGCGGGCTGCAAGGACTGGTTCATAAAGAAATACGGCCTGCCCGCCTTTACGATAGAGCTCGGGCGCGGCAGCAACCCGCTGCCCTATGAGGACTTTGGGGCCATCTGGGAACGGACGCGCAGGATGCTCTTTGCCGCCGCGGTTATTTAGAGCGCCGGGAGTGTCCCTGCCCTGCTTTGTCGTATTCCCTACAGAGAGTTAATAGTTAAGCGATGAAAAGGGCTTTTAAAGCTAACTACCCATGTGTTCCAGCTCGACTGCGCGTACTTTTTAGGGTATTTCCCCCCGCCTTCGGCGGGGGGAAATACCCTAATTTAATGACATTGCGCCGAGGGCGGGGAAGCGCAGCCTGCCGCGCAATTCAGCTCTGATCCTTTGATTTGAAGAGGAAGGCTATTATAAGCCCTACCAAAAGTGAGGCCGTCACGCCGCCCGAAGCCGCGGTGAGGCCGCCCGTGAGCAGGCCCGTAACGCCCTCCTCGGCCACGGCCCGCTTTATGCCCTCGAAAAGCGTGTGACCGAAGCCGATAATGGGCACCGTCGCCCCCGCGCCGGCAAATTCCGCCAGCGGGCCGTAGAGTCCCAGCGCCGAGAGCGCGACTCCCAGCACCACAAAGCCCGTCAGTATGCGCGCCGGAGTGAGCTTGGTGTAGTCGATGAGAAGCTGGCCCAGAACGCAGATGCCGCCGCCCACCAGAAAAGCTTTAAGATAATCCACTTTTTTCTCCTCGCAGCAAGAGAAGCCTCCCGGCGGGAGTGTCCCTTAGCGCGGATTTTTCGCTGTTTTCCCTGCCGGTAAATACAGCAATACACGCTTGCGGGCCACTTCCCTTTCGGCCGTATCACACGGCTTTTTGGGGAGGCTGCTCTTTTGGTTTTGAGCGCCTCTTTCCGGCGCTCCTCTTTTTGTCTCTTCTTCGCCGTGTCGGGGCTATTGTTAGCCTGAAGCGGGCGGATTATTCCTTAAGTAATCTCTTTGAGCTCGTTTTTTATAAAGCTCTTGAGCGCGCCGCGCTCGCGCATCCTTTCAAAGTCGATTATGAGGTTCTCGTAAAGCTCCCTAAGCTGCCAGCCGCTTAAAGTATGGCTTTCGCCGTCCATAATGCTTTCGAAATGCAGGCTCTCCTCCCCGCGCTCCTCAATGAAGGGCGCGGCCTTGGCGTATTCGGCGGCGAGGTGCTCGAGCGCCAAATCCAGAGAGAATAAATAGGCGTAGTCGTGTATAACGCTCTCGTAGGCCTCGCGCAGCCTCTCGGCGCTCATCTCAAATATCAGCGCCTCGTCGTCCAGAAGCTGGTGGTCAAAGCGGGCGTAATTCATAAGTCGCTGCCTTTCGGCCTCGCGGTCGGCGGGAACTATGTAGCAGCAGGTGATATAGGGCAGGACGACGCTCTCGCCCCTGGTGAGCAGGCGCAGCCAGAGGTTCCAGTCCTCGTGCGCGCCCATATCCGCGCGCATACCTCCGACGCTTTCATACAGGCTCTTTTTAAAGAGCACGCCGTTCTGCGCCGTTACGCAACGGCGCGCCATCGTAAAGGCGTCCACGCGGGGAAAGTCCAGCACGCGGCGGTTCTTTACTTCAAAGCTGTAAGGCGCTTCGCTCTTTTTTTCTATCTCCAGAGCTATGCCTCTTAAAAATACTATGTCCGCGCCGCTCTCGGCGGCCTTTGCAAGCCCCAGCTCGATATGTTCGGGATAGAGATAATCGTCGTCGTCGAGCAGCGCGAGCCACTCGCCGCGAGCCAGCTCAAAGCCCAGCCTCGCCGCCGCCGCGCGGCCCACGTTTTCTATGGTGGCCTTGTAGACGATATTGAGGTCGCAAAAATCGCGCTTAATCATCTGCGAGCTCAGAGCCTCGCCGTCCTCGATTACTACTACCTCAAAATTCCCGTAGGTCTGCCGCCGCAGGCACTCCAGTGTGCGGCGCAGCGTTTCCGGCCTGTTTCTGGTTCTGGTAACGAGCGAGACGAGCGGCTTTTCGGGGCTTTCTTCCAAAACAATCTCGCCGCGCACAAGGCCGAGAGAAGCCGTCCTCGGGGTCTTATAGCTGTTTCTGAGCGCCTTATAGCGGCCGAAGCGGCCGAAAAACACTCTCCAGAGCCGCCAAAATCGCGTTAGGACGGCTCGGCTCAGCTCCTCGCGGCTCGTGTGGTAGCCCCCGGGGTTCTTAAAGGCTCTGAGCCAGCACATTTTCGCGCGCCAGATATCGGCAAGAGAGCCGTAGCGCAGGGCGAGGGCGAGATTGGCGTATACCAGCCCGGCGTAGGGCTCGGGCTCGAAGTCGCCCTCAAGCTCGGCCTCGGGCGCATAGACGCTCTCAAAGCCCGCGGCCTTGAAGCGGCGGATTAAATCGAGCGCAGCGCCCGCGCCCATACTTTCGTCCGGCCCGCCGGCGGCTTGAAGCGCCGCGCGAGTCGCTGCGAAGGCGAAGTTGTGGGCGCTTTTGCTCTCAAGGCTCAAGGGGTCGCAGTAAAAGCCCAGTTCGCGCTCCCTCGTGCGAAGCACGAGGCCCCCGAGGGCGGCTGCGCCGCCCTCGGGGGAGCCGCCGCAGGCGGCGAGCGCGAGCGCCTCGCGGGAGCTCTCCCCCAAGCGCCCGTTTGTAAATACCACTATATCCGCGTCCTCGGGCCGCCTGTCGAAGATGCCGCAGCGCTTTATAATCATAAATCCGGCCCTCCTTAAAGGGGCGTCAGCGTTCAAAGTGCTCTCTCATTGGAAAACTCGCGCTATTTTGGAGGCCAGCTTCCAGCTTCGCGAATCGAGTATGTCTTTCTTTTCCCTCTCCCTGAGCGAGACGGTCTCGCAAAGGCAGCAGCAGGCGAAGAGCGCGCCCTCAAAATCCGAAACGAGCTTTTCGACCAAAAGCCGCACGAGCGGCCCATGCAAGGTGAGCTTTTCGCGCAGCGCGTACTCGGCGGCGGACCGCCAGGCCTTGAGAATATTTAAAAGCGTCTCGTCGTCGAAGGCCGCGCACTCGGCTATAAGGCGGCCCAGATAGTAATCCACAGCGGCGAAGTCCTCCATGAACTCGCGGAAAAACTCCCCGCGCCCCTCTTTTTCCAAAAGCTCGCGCAGCCTTTGAAGCTGCAGCGGCGTTAATAAAAAGAAGCGCGCGCTCGGCCCGTGGGAGACGGAGAGGTCCTTTACCGTATAATTCAATATCTTTTTCTTTATATAAACGCCCTTGCGGCAGCGGCAGAGGTAGGCTGCCAGAAAGATCACGTCCTCGCCGGGTATGTCTGTTTGAAAGCGCAGGGAGTTCTTTTCGATTATATCCCTTTTATAGATTTTACACCAGAGTGCATCGCTCACCGGCCGCCAGCCGCTCATGGACTCCGAAAACTCGCAGACCCCCTCCCTCATCGAGGCGTAGTCGCTTGAAATCTCACGGTCGAGGCTGCCGTCGCCCGTGTGCCGCTCGCTGAAATAGCCCGAGACTATGTCCGCGCCGTGTTTTTCGGCGGCCTCGTAGAGCATGAGGCAGGCGTCCTTCTCGTACTCGTCGTCCGCATCGAGGAACATGATATAGGGGGCGCTCGCTTTTTCCAAAGCCGCATTGCGCGGCGCGCCCGCGAAGCCGGAGTTTTTCTCCATTAAAATGAGCTTTACATTCTCCCGCCCCTCGGCGTAGGCCTCGCAGAGCTCCCTCGAGCCGTCCGGAGAGCAGTCCTCGGCAATTAGCACTTCGAGCTTTTCAAAACCTATGCTCTGCTTTTCAAGCGAACTCAGCGCCCGCGCGAGCGTATCGGCGGCGTTGTAGACAGGCATTACTACCGAAATAAGAGGCTCTTGCATCTAATCGCCCCCCTTGAGCCTTTGCAGCGTTCTTGCGAGCCTCCAGGTTTTTGAGGCAAAAATTCCCTCCAGCTCCCTCTTTCGCTCGAGCGAGAACTCCCGCAGCTT
>JAUNBN010000184.1:2234-3368 GCA_030527085.1 Oscillospiraceae bacterium | reverse complement strand
TGCCCCCCTTTCGCGTGTTCCGGCTCGACTATGCGACTCTTTAGGGTATCTTCCCCCACCGAAGGCGGGGGGAGATACCCTAACTGAATAGCATTGGCCTTCGGCGGAGAAAACAGAGCGTTAAACACTTGGGATACTCTCCCTGAAAAGCTGAAAAGGCCGCCCTTCAAAGGAAAGGCGGCCTTTAAAATGCTTTTTTCGGCGGAATCTTTCAGTGCGTACCCTCGCCGGAGACTTTCAGCCCTGCGGCGGCGTTCTCAGTCTCGGTAGAGCCTTATGGTCTCCCCCGTGGCGACGCAGTAGACGTCGAGCACCTCGTCTAGCTCGCTCAAATAAAAGACGAACTGTTCCCTCCAGAAATCGGCCTCGTCCGAGCCTGTAAGAAAGGTGTTGCCCTCGAGCTTGGCGTAGAGGCCGTAGTAGCCGCCGTAGTAGTAGTGGGGCAGGTTGTAGTCCCAGTCTCCGTAGGCGTCGGTTCTGAAATAATAGCCCTCCTCGTTTGAATAATTGTGCGAGTAGACGCGCCAGTTCATAAAGCCGCTCTCGCGCAAATTTAAAAAATCGCCCAGAGAGTAGAGCAGCTCGAGGTTCTCCTCGTAGTTTTCGGCCCAGTCGCCGTTCTGAAGCCGGTGAACGGCGGCGTATTTATCCGCTTCAAGATAGCCCTCAAACATCGGCAGACCGAAGTCCTCCGAGACCGCACCACTGCTCTCATACTCTGCTGCGAGCAGCGCGTAGTATGCTTCAACATAGCCCCCGGCGGCGGCCTGTGCCTCTTTAGAGCCCTCTAGCGCCTCGCAGAGAAGCCAGGCCTCCTCATAGTCGCCCGAGGAAGCGAAAGTGCCTGCATATTCCAGCACTTCACTTGTAAGCTCGGCCTCCAGCGGCGTGCCCGCCGCCAGCGCGTAAAGCGAGCTCAGAGTCTCGCAATCCCCGCTACGAGCGGCCGCGCCGCCCATCTCCAGAATGCAGCGCCCCCTGCCCCGCTCGGCTCTGTCTATAAAGGAAAGCTTGTCAAAAACACCGTAGGCGGCCTTGTAGCTGCCCTCGGCCTCGAGCGCCTCTGCGCGCGCCAAAAGGCCCGCCAGAGTGAAGGCGAGCGTGCAGATAAAAACAAATATCACAATAAACGCA
>JAUNBN010000184.1:0-2224 GCA_030527085.1 Oscillospiraceae bacterium | reverse complement strand
CAGTCCGGGCTTCTATTACCATAGCTTTAATTAAAGCCGCCTTTATGAGAAAGCGGCCCCGAGCATGGGGCGCTTTCTTATTTAAAATACTTATTTACAAAACCGGGCTCCTTGAGCGAGAAGGTCCTGCCGTCGAGATAGGCTGCGGGGCCCGCCAGCGCCTGCTCGTCAAGCCTGAAGCTCACGCTGTAAGCGCAGAGCAGCTGGCTGCGCTCGCCGTATTTCGCGTTGAGCTTCGCGTTTCCGTATTTCTGGTCGCCCAGAACCGGCGCGCCGAGAAAGCTCAAATGCGCTCTTATCTGGTGCGGGCGGCCTGTTATGAGCGAGGCCTCCAGGAGAGTCAGATTCCCCTTTCGTCCGAGCGTTCTAAAGCCCGTTGTTATCTCGCGCGCGCCCTCGAACATCTCCCGCCGGACAGCTGAGAGGTTTCTTTTCCCGTCCTTTTTCATGTAAGCCGTGTAAACGCCGTCCTTAGGCGGCTCGCCGCAGCAGACGCAGAGGTAGAGCTTGCGGACCAGACGTCGCTTTATTATATCCCCCAGCGCGGCGGCTGCCGCAGCGTTCTTGGCGGCCAGAACTATGCCCTCGGTGCCTCTGTCCAGCCGGTTGCAGACGGCGGGCGCAAAGGCGCTGCTCTCGGGCTCATACTCGCCCTTTTCGTACAAATAGCGCGTGAAGCGCCCCAGAAGGGCGTCGCCGCCGCTTTTGTCGCCGTGGGAGAGCAGGCCCGCGGGCTTGTAAAGCGCGGCCATGTTTTCGTCCTCGTAGATTATAGAGAGCCTATGTGAAGAGCGCATGAAGTCCCTTTGAAGCCTTTGCAGTTCGAAGAACTCCTCGTCTATATAGAGCTGCAATATATCTCCCTCGGCCAGTCTCGCCGAGGCCTCGCAGCGGCGGCCGTTGAGCTTTATTCTCTTTTCGCGCAGGTATTTATACATTAAAGAGGCAGGCAGCTTCGCCGCCACCCGCGCGAGATAGCGGTTGAGGCGCGTTCCCGAGTCTCTTGCGTCTATTATAATCTCGCGCATCCTTTTTCCGAGCGCAGCGCTGCCCCGCGCTTTTTTCGCTGTCCTTCACCCGCCGAAGACAGAGGTAAGGACAGCGTGAAATCCGCTTTTGGACCGCTCTTCGCTTCCCCTCCCGCTTTGCTTAATTGAGAAGTTAGTATATAATATTCTCAAGCTTGTGTAAAGCCGAAGAAAGGCGAATTATGGGGATACACGACAAGCACAGAATGCGGCTTCGCGCGCGCTTTCTCAAAAGCGGGCTGCGCGATTTTGACGAGCACACCGCGCTCGAGCTGCTTTTAAGCTACGCCATTCCGCGCAGGGATACCAACGATCTTGCGCACCGCTTAATAGATCGCTTCGGCGGCTTCGACCGCGTGCTCGAAGCGCCGCACGAGCAGCTCTGCGAGGTCGAGGGCATAGGCGAGCGAAGCGCCGCGCTTATCAAGCTGGTCTACGAGAGCCTGCCCTTTTACGAGCGCTGCCGCAGCCGTCAGGGCTTTACCGCCAGCTCCACCGAGGCCACTCTCGCCTACTCGCGCTCGCTCTTCGCGGGCGAAAAGGAAGAGACGGCCTACGCGCTCTGTCTCGATTCCTCCCTCAAGCTCATAAGGGCGGCCCAGCTCTCGCGCGGAACCGTGAGCGAGGTGGCGGTTTCCGTGAGGAAGATAGTTGAGGCCGTCACGCTCGCCAAGGCCTCGGGCGTTATTCTCGCGCACAACCACCCCGGCGGCTACCCCAACCCCTCGCCTGAGGATATAGTCTTTACGCGTAAGGCCATGCACGCGCTGGCGCTTATTGACGTGGCGCTCTACGACCATGTTATAGTGGGCGAGCGCAGCTCGGTTTCAATGGCGGACGCGGGTCTCATAGAAAACTTCAAGCGCGAGCTCGGGCTTTAAGGCGGCCTCCTCGCGGAGGTCTGCTTGTTGCAAAAAAGCTTTCGATATTCTATAATTGACAGCGGCGGTTTCGTCAGTTCCTTTGTTCAACCGCATTTGTGCGCCTTTAGCTCAGCTGGATAGAGCAACGGCCTTCTAAGCCGTGGGTCGGGGGTTCGAGTCCCTTAAGGCGCGCCACGTCGGCGCAAACTGCGCTCAAATCGGAAGCGGGCTTATCAGAAATGATTTGCCCGCTTCCTCTTGTTCGCTTCGTTGCGCCTCCTCTACGCAAAAAGCCGTCGCCGCGCTTCGGCTATGCCCTTGTAAACGCGGGCA
>JAUNBN010000004.1 GCA_030527085.1 Oscillospiraceae bacterium | reverse complement strand
GAGGGGAGGGCTTGTAGACCGTCTGCCAGGGTATCTCCTCGCTTGTCTCGCGGTATTCGTAGCGCACGCGCTGCACGGTTACGGTATCGCCGTTTTCAAGCAGCGTGTCGAGCGAGGGGCTTACCCTGTCGTCCTCGCCGAGCGCTATGCCCAGCTCCTCCAGCGCCTGGCCCACCGTCTTGCCCAGCACGCTGTGCTCTATGGTCTCGCCGTCCGCTCTTACGCTTATATCGTGCGCGCGCCTTACGCTCATAAAGGCCGTGCTGCCGAGTTTTTCGGTATTGACCTCGTCGGCGAAGCCCAGCTCGAGTCCCGCCTCGGCGAAGATTTCGCCGTTATCCTCGGCGTTCGTGAGCGCGAGGGCCTTGAGCTCTCCGTCCTCGTAGATGTAGCAGAGGGCTCGCGGCGCAAAGACCGCGACGAGCGGCGCGAAGAGCAGCAGAGCGCAAAGCAGCGCTGCGAGGCCCGCCGCGAGAAAGGGGCTGAAGCGCGCGCAGTAGGCAGAAAAGCGGCTCTTTCCCGCCAGCGCGTCCGCGAAATAGGCAATCAGGGCTTCTTCGTCCTCGTCCCTTTCGGGGGGCGGGGCCTCTTCAAAGGGCAGCTCGAGCCTGTCTTTTGCAAAAAGCCGCCGCACATACGCGCTGTTTTTTTCGGCGGCTTTCCGCGGCGGCGCTTCGGCGCTTTTTTTAGCGCGTGCCGGCTTTGAGACCGCCTCGGGACCGGTTGCTTCGCTCTTGCTCTCAGCGGGCCTTGCGGCTCTGCGCGTACCGCTGGTCTTGAGATTCGACGCTTTTTTCCCTCGGGTTTCAGCGGGCATTTCCGCCGCGGCGGCCTCTGAAGCAGGAGGGGCGCTTATTATTTTTTCGCCCGCGCGCCGCCTGAGGCACCCCGGCTCGCCCTCGTCCTTTTGAGGGCCTTGCGGCAGGAGCGGCTCGCCCTTGGCGTCTATGAAATTTGCGGGCCGCTTCTTATAAATACTCATACTTTAAAGACCGCTTAAATGCGCGTTTTGCAGCGCGGTGAAGCTGCGGTTCAAAAAACCGGGGCAGCGCGCTTCCATCCTTGCAATATAGCGCTTAATCTCCTCGCGCCGGGTGTTGCCGTCCGCGGGGCAGAGGCTTTTCACTACGGGCAGGGCGGCTCTGCGCGCCGCCGCCTCGACCTCGCGCTCGCTCGCCAAAATGAGCGGGCGAATGAGGTGGATATCCTTGCGCGAGAGATAGCTTAGGGGAGCCAGCGCCGCGAGGCGGCCTTCAAAAAACAAATTCATATAAAAGGTCTCGACCGCGTCGTTGAGGTGGTGGCCGAGGGCGAGGCGGGCGCAGCCCTTTTCAAGGCAGAGGTCGTGTAGCGCGCCGCGTCTCATGCGCGCGCAAAGGGCGCAGGGATTTTGCTCCTTCCTCGTCTCGAAGATGATTTCGTAGAGATTAGTGCGCTTGATAAAGTGCTCCACGCCGAGGCTCTCGCAGAAGGCGCTGAGCTCGCCGTAGTCGCCGTCGCGCCCGAAAAAGCGCGGGTCGAGGGTGAGGGCTACCAGCTCAAAGCGCGTTTTTGAATAGGCGCGGTAGCCCGCGAGCGCCTTAAGCAGCGCCGCGGAATCCTTGCCGCCCGAAAGCCCCACGGCCACGCGCTCGCCGTCCCTTATAAGTGAATACATCTCGCAGGCCTTGCGCACGCGGCCCTGCAGTCGCTGCATATCTTCCATCGCTGTGAGTATACCACATCGCGGCCCGATAGAAAAGCCGCCGCCGCTGTGATCCCGCTTGCGCGTTATACTCGGCCCGGAGTACTCCTCCGCAGATGTCATTAAGCTAAGCGGCGAAAACGGTGTTTTTATAAAAACTCCGGTTTTTTTTTTTTCCTCTGCTGCTCGTTTTGTCTGTTATTTCACCCGGCCGTCGGGGGGTAGAAATCCCTGACTTAAGGACATTGACTAATCGTCGATCTTGTAAAAAACTCCGAAACTCTGCTGTATGCCGCTTTCTAAAGCAGCTTTTCAAAGGCTATGCGCAGCCCGCCGAAGCCCTCGCCGTAATCGACCTCGCCGCAGCGCTTGAAGCCCAGCCTTTTTAGCAGAGAGAGCATAACACAATTGTCCGGGTGGGTGTCCGTTCTGAGGCTCTCAAGGCCGTGGCGGCGGGAAAGCTCGCAGGCCTCCTCTATCATGCGCGCGCCGAGCCCCGAGCCCCTGGCCTTGCCGCCCACGCAGATGCGGTGCAAAACGGCGTAATTCACACCGTCAGTGAGCCACTCCCCGCCGCTTATAGCTTCGTAGGCTCGCTCAGGCTCTTCGTTCAAGACATAGAAGCCCAAAAGCTCTCCCTCGCCGCCCCTTACCAGCCGGGCGGTACCCTTTTCGATATCTCTTTTTATTATCCACTCCTCGGGATAGCCGTCCTGCCACTGGTCCACCCCGCGGCTTTTAAGCAGCGCCTGCGCCTCTTTTATAAGACCCATTATGCCCTCAAGCTCGCTTAAAGCGGGAGTGACGCTGACTTGCGCTTTTTTCGTTGTGATTTCCCCGCCTTCGGCGGGGAAATCACAACTTCTAAGCTGCCTTTCCGCCGCTTCGCGCTTTTTAAAGCAGAGAGCGAGCCAGCCCTTTTCCGTTCTGTCTTTTAGAAAGTCAAGGCCGCTTTCGCTGAGCGCGGCCTTGACCTCGGCGGCTCTCGAATCAATAATCCCGCCGGCTATAAGAAGGCCGCTCCCTTTCAGCTTGGCCGCGAAAAGAGGGGCCATCGCTATTATAATGTCCGCGACTATATTGGCGCAGATAATATCGTAATCGCCGCCCAGCGAGCGCGCGAAGGCCGCGTCCGTCAGCGCGTCGCCGCAAAGCGCCGAGAAGCGCTCGGACATGCCGTTCAGCGCGGCGTTTTCCCGAGCCGTCTTTACGGCGTGAAGCTCCACGTCCGCGCCCAGCGCGCTTTCAGCGCCCAGCGCCAGCGCCGCCAGAGAGAGTATGCCGCTGCCGCAGCCCATATCCAGAACGCTCTCTTTGCCGCGCAGCTGCTCCTCTAAGAACTCGAGGCAGAGGCGAGTGCTCTCGTGGGTGCCCGAACCGAAGGAGGAGCCGGGGTCTATGGCGACCACGGCCTCGCCCTCGCGCGCCTCGTATTCCTCCCAGGAGGGGCGTATAACGAGCCGCTCGCCGATTTTAAGGCTGTGGTAAAACTGCTTCCAGCCCTCGGCCCAGTTTTCCTCGGGTATGGTGCTCGCGTCTATTTCAAAGGAAAGGCCCGCCTGCGTCAGCAAATTGCTTATACTATTAGTAATTCTATCCCTGTCTTCGCCTTCAGGTATATAGAGATGCAGCGCTGCACGGCTCTTGTCGAGCGCAGCCAGCTCCTCGCTTATGTAGTCCACGCGGCCTATGAGCGGCAGCGTTTCGTCCATATCGGAATAATCCTCTATATAAAACTGCCCCGAGCCGCAGGCCGTGGCCGCCGCCGCGACGCTCTCTATATCGGCCGCCGACGAGCGTATTGTTATTTCCGTCCAGCTTCCGCTCATATTGTCCGCTCCCTCTTTTTAAGCGCGGCGAAGGCGGCGAACTGCGCCGCCGCCGCGGCCAGCAGCACCGCGCCGATAACTGCCGCGCAGGTCATGAAGAAGTCCTGCGGGAGTATGTTTATTATGGGGTCGCTGCGGTAGTCGAAAATCCAAAGCTCGTTGCCGAAGAAAAGCTCGTGGAAGATAACGAAGGCGCGGTCAAAATCCAGCGCTATTCCGAGAAACAGCGCGGCGGGCAGCAGCAGCGTCGCAGCGCCCGAGACCGCGAGCGTTCCGGCGGGCAGCTTTCCCCTCTTGAGCTTAAAGGCAGCTATGAACCACAAGAGCGCCGATAGCGCCCCCGCCAGATAAACGGCGCGGAAGATAAGCTTGCACTCGTAAAAATGAAAGGCTCCGCTCTCGGAAAAGGCCAGCGAGGGCAGCGAGAACTCGCCCTCATAAAAGGGCGAGAGATAGCGCATGACGGCGCGGTAGTTATCCAGGATTTCCTCGCGGGCAAGCCCCGAGCGCTCCTCTATCGAAAGCGCGTCTATGCAGTATTTATAGGGCTGCTCGCTTAAGTGTATCGCGCCCAGAGCGAGAGCCACGGCGGCGCTGAGCGCGGCCAGGCCGAGTATTATACCTAAAAGCAGTTTTTTCAAAACAACCTCCTGCACTTCGTGAGAGACTCTTGACCCGCGTTTTTTCACCGCAGCACAGCGCCGCAGCCGCTTTTGGTCCGCTCTCCCTTTCCCCGCGAAGAAAGCGGGGGAAGACAGATACAGCATAGCACAAGCGGCCGCCAAAATAAACCTTGCTCTCGCGGCGGGAGGGTTCCGCCCCAGGCGGGGGAGATGCGGCAATCAGGCGTTTGCGCCCTGCGAGGAGTCTCGCAACAAGAAAGAGCCTCATGCCGCTTGAATATACGGCATGAGGCTCTTTAATTCATGCTTTGCGGGCTTTAGCCGCTCAAAGGGGGTCTCAGACCGTGGCTGGAGCCTTTTCCTCGTCCGCGAGCTTCTCCTTTTCGGCGGTCTCGGCCTCGAGGACGGTGTAGGCCACCTTGCCTACCAGTGTTTTTGGCAGTGCCTCGCGGAACTCTATCTCATAGGGTATGGCGTATTTCGCTATGTTCTTGCGGCAGTAGTCGAAGAGCGCCTCGCGCGTCTCGTCGTTTGCCGGAACCCCTGCCTTCAGGACGACATAGGCCTTGGTCTTCTGTATCTTGTAGGGGTCGGGCACGCCGATTACGCAGCTCATCTGCACGAACTCGTGCGCGTCGAAGATATTTTCGAGCTGCGAGGGGTAGACGTTGTAGCCGCTCGTGACTATCATGCGCTTGAGGCGCTGCTTGAAGTAGATGAAGCCGTCGGCGTCCATAAGCCCCAAATCGCCGGTGTGCAGCCAGATGTGGCCGTCCGTGTGGCGCACCAGCGTTCCCGCGGTCTCAACGGGGTGGTTGAGGTATTCGAGCATCACGGTGGGGCCGGTGAGGCAGATTTCGCCCTCCTTGCCGTAGGGCAGCTCCTCAACGGTTCCCGGCTCGCAGATTTTGTAGTAGGTGTCCGGGTAGGGCAGGCCTATGCTGCCCTCGCGCTCCTGGTTGTAAGGAGTCAGGCAGCTCGCGGTCACGCACTCGGTGGTGCCGTAGCCCTCGCGGACGTGGATGGGCGAGCCGTGCTCGTCGAGGTATTTGTCTATCTTCTTTTTGAGCTCTATCGAGAGGGAGTCGCCGCCCGAGAACACGCCCAAGAGGCAGTCGAGCACAACGCCGTCGAGGTAGTCCGTGCGCGTAAGCGCTTCATAAAGGGTGGGCACGCCCGCTATGTAGTTCGGGCGGTTCTTCTTTATGAGGCCGGCATAGGACTTGACATCAAAGCGCGGCACGAGTATGGACTGGCCGCCCACGGCGAGCATGGTGTGTATGCAGACCCCCAGCCCGAAGCCGTGGAAGATGGGCATGGCCGCCAGCATTTTGGAGCCCACCACGGGCGCGTGGGCCATCGCGGCCGTCTGCATGGCAAGGGCGTTGAAGTTGAGGTTGGAGAGCACTATGCCCTTGGTGACGCCGGTAGTGCCGCCGGAGAAGAGTATTACGGCGGGATCCTCGGGTTTGCGCTTAACTGCGTAGTCGCTCAGGCGCGCGGAGCGACCGCGCGCGACGAAATCCGGCCAGCGGATTATATTGGGCTTGTTGGGTATCTTGGGAAGGCTGCGCCCCTGAGTTAAGGCGAAGCCCACTGCCATAAGCGGCTTTAACTCCTCAACAACGCCGCAGATGATGAGCTTTTTAATCGGGCGCTCCTTTTGCACCTCCACGAACTTGTCGTAAAACTGGTTGAGGGTTATGACGCAGTCGCTGTTTACTTCATTGAGGTAAAAGACTATCTCGCCCTCGGCGGAGAGGGGGTGAATCATAGAGGCAATAGCCCCTATGCGGTTGAGGGCGTAGAGGCAGTAGATGGCCTGGGGGACGTTGGGCAGGCAGACCGTAACGCGGTCGCCCGCGCGCACGCCTATGGCTATAAAGGCCTTGGCCGTTACCTCTATCATCTCTCTGAGCTTCGAGTAGCTTATATCCTTGCCCATGAAGGAGAGGGCCGTCTGCTTGGGGTAGGTCTCGGCTATTTCGAGCACACGGTCGCTCATCGAGCCCTCGGGGTAGTCGAGATTGAAGGGCACGTCGCCGTAGTTTTTGAGCCAGGGAGTCGCTATATTGGACATGTTTTCTTTCGTAGCTTTCATTTGTCTTCTCCTGAAATCCGCCTTAAGGCTAAAACTCTATATCCTCGAGCATGTCGTTAGCGGGGCGCTCGAGCAGCTCGGGCTCCTCCAGCAGCCTGCGGAAGATGCGAATGCTCTTTGCGAAATAAAGGCCGTCGGCTATTCTCTCGTCGATGGTGAAGGAGACCTTGAGGGAATCGCGCATTGTTATCTTTCCCTTTTCGTCGAAGAAGGGGTGCGGCCCCTTTTCGCCCACGACGACGAAGAAGGAGTTCGTGCCCCAGTCCGCCAGATGGTGGTAGTCGGCGTTCATCTTTATGCTGCCCAGGTTGGAGATAAAGACGCTCGCGTGGTAGGGGTCGCCTTCTATGAGGAAATCCGGCAAACGGCCATAGTATTCGAGCTTATTGATAGCCCAGGCGAAGATTTTGAGCAGCCAGCGCGGCAGCTTGGCCAGAACGCCCATGGTGTTGTTGGCGTTGTCCGTCGCGCCCTCTTTCCTGACAGCGTTAACGAATTTTGCGACGCGCTCGTGTATCTGCTCCACGGGAGAAAGCTGGCTGTCGCGGTCGAGGTCTATAACGGCCAGAGCCTCCTCGGAGCCGTCCTCAAAGTTGCGCCTTACAACGAAGGCGAGCTGTATCGCCTTCTTTTCATAATAGCGTCTGCCCGCTATAAAGTAGTTCATCTTCGGGCGCAGCACCAGGGTCTTGGCTATGGCGGCGCAGATTATGTGGAAAAAGCTGTAGTGAAAGTCGGGCGAGGCCTCGTTCTTCTTGGCTACATAGCTCTCCAGCGTCTCTATTGGCACGAGCTCGGTGAGCACGGCCTCGTTGGCGATGCGCTGGGGCAGCAGGTAGGGCATGAACTGGTGCATGGGGTCGAGGCCGCCCACATACCAGGCGTCCTTTCTGTCTCTTCTGTGCTTCTCTCTCTCCTGCGGCATTTAAGTACCTCCTCGTTGGAAAAAGCCCTGCGGTTCCGCCTAAAGCGCCGCCTGTTCCCCGTAGGGGCAGGAGCGCCGGGCGGACAAGAGGGCGCGTTCTATTGCTTTTAATATCACCCGGCTGGACTCCGTGGCGCCTGTAATAGCATCGAGCTCGAGGCTCTGCTCAGCCTCGGCCACGAGCACGAGAACCTCGGCCTCAGCTCCGCGCCCGGTCTCGAAGGAGAGCAGCTCTATATCTGTGGCTCGTTCGCCCTTGACCGTGACCTTAACCTCGGCGCTCGTCATGGCAGTTACGCACTGCCCGTAGAAAACGCCGTCGGGCGTTTTCGAGAAGTCTACCGCGCTTATCTCTATATTGGAGATGCTCTCGCGCAGGGCGTTCTCGCGGGCGAGCTGCCTTTGAGCGGCGAAGACCGCCGCCGCGACCAGCACGACAAAAACTATATAAAGAGCGAGCACGTGCTTTTGCGGCTTATTTATGACGTTTCATCCCTTTGCCCGGCAATATTCTCGTTATTCTAGCACATTGAAAGCAATATCTCAAGCCGTACGGGGTAGCGGTGAGTGTCCCACTGCGTGGATTTTTTTACTGTCTTCCCCCCGCCGTAGGCGGGGGGAAGACAGCGTATTACACGCCCTTGAGCCACTCCTGGGGTAGCGGTGAGCGCTCCAAAAGCGGCCCCTGCCATCAGCGCGGCAGGGGCTTGAAAGCCGTTTGCTCAGTTGGCTGTGAGCGCTTCGAGGTCGGAGGAGGTGAACTCGCGATGGGCGAGCTGCCCGCCCTCGTACCAGCTTAAGTCCAGCGGCCAGCCGAAGTCGTTTTTAAAGAGCAGGAAGACGGCCTCGCCCCCGCGCGGCTCGTAAGTCTCGCCGTTTATTGTGATTTGCGGTTTTTCCGCGCCGGCGCTTATCGAGTAGGCTCCGTATTGCTGCGCGAGCGCCGCGCCCTCGCCGGCAGCAAGTCCTGTTATCTCCCCGCCGGTGCTCACCGCCGCGAGAGGCTCTCCCGGCTCTGCCTTAAGACCCAGAGGCTCCAGCGCCGCGAGCTGTTCGGAAGTGAAACTGCCCGCCGCTATAAGGGTATAGCTCGCGTCGGAGGCGACAAGGGAGAAGAAGTCCGCGGGGTCCGCCGCGCTTATATCCATGCTTATCTTCGCCTTGTCGGCAAAGTCGGCGGCGTCCGCGTCGCGCTGCGAAGCGTCGGGAACCTCGTCCCTCGAGCGCAGGGTATAGTTGGCGCTCAGGTATTCGCCCATGTCCCTCGTGACCTTCAATGCCCCGCGGTAGTTGGTGTGACCTATGTCCGCGAGGTCGGCGCTGCGGTCGAGCCCTATGCGCTCGCCGTCCGCTCCGTTGTAATTGAGCAGCGGCAGGGAGTGCTTTTCGGCGTACTGCCTCGCCCAGGCGAAGATGCCTCGCTCCGTTTCGTTGGGCGCGTAGGGGGATATGGCGAGCACGAGCGGGATATTCTCCCTCTCGCAAAGCCGCCTTATCGCCTCGAGATAGAGCCGCGCGCCTATATAGGGCTCGAAGGCTTCGGCGCTCTCGGAGAAATCATCGTCCTCAAAGCTCTCCGTTACGCTCAAGAGCTCGTAGCCGCGGGCCATGTCGCTCTCGGCGGTCATGCCGCTCAAAAAGGAGGAGTCAAGCTCCTTCCAGCGGTAGTGGTAGCGCACGAGGTTCAGGTATTCAAAGAACGGAGGGCTCTCAACACCGAAAACGGAGCTCGCCGCGGCCATGCCCAGAAAGTTCGCCGAAAATTTGATATGGAAGCCCGCCTCGGCGTTATCGGAGTCTATTGCGGCGGGCACGGCGTAGGAGTGCCCGTAGGTAAGGCCGAAGAGCTCTAAAACAACTATATCGGGGCTCTGCGTCTTGAGCGCTTCTATAAGGTAGTGGTAGCTAGTCCAGAGGGGCTGATTGGGCGAAAAGAGGTTGTGGGAGGCTATGCCGTATCCGGTCCAGAGCTCGGCGGGGATATAGGTGGCATTGACGTGAGAGCCGCCTATAAAGAGCGCGCTCACGCTGTCCTCGGGCAGGGCGTAGAAGGAGGAGGCGCTGCCCGACCTTTCGCGCAGAAGCAGACCCAGCCCCGTCAGCGCGAGGCAGAGCAGCAGCAGGAAGCAGAGCGCCTGAAGCAGTTTTTTGCGTTTCATTTAAGCCTCTTCAGAACTGGAAGTAGATAAAGGGAGCGGAGTCGTAGGCGGGGCCGTAAACGCCGAAGACGGCGATAAGGGCGATTCCGCCTATATATACCGCCCAGCGCGCGGCGAGCGGCAGACGGACGAGCCTTCCGGCTAAGTCCGCACCCCTCTTTCTCAAAAGGTCAACGGCGGTAAGCAGCGCGAGGCTTATTCCCGCAACTGCCATGTCCGCGCCGTCCAGCCCGTAGGCCAGCAGATCGCCGCCGGCATAGCCGCCCGAGAAAATGCCCCTTAATACCAAAAGCGCCTGCGCGACGCTGTCCGCCCTGAAGAACACAAAGGCGAGCGCGGCGAAGGAGAACACAAAGAGCCACTGAAGCAGCTTATAGGGCGCGAAGCCGTCGAGCCCCAGCCTCGCCCTCAGGCGCTCGCGAGGCGCTCGCGTGAGCATGCCCAGCGCGCGGCCCGCGCCGTGCAGCAGGCCCCAGACGATAAAGGTGTAATTCGCCCCGTGCCACAGGCCGCTCAAAAAGAAGATTATAAGTACGTTCAAACAGCTTCTCATGAGCCCGCGGCGGCTGCCGCCCAGCGGGATATAGACATAATCCCTAAACCAGCTCGAAAGCGAGATATGCCAGCGCTGCCAGAACTCAGCCAGCGAGAGTGAGAGATAGGGCGCGGCGAAGTTGCGCATCAAATCAAAGCCCATTATGAGCGCCGAGCCGCGCGCTATGGTGGAGTAGGAGGCGAAGTCGCAGTAGATTTGAATTGCAAAGAACAGTGCCGCCAGGGCCAGAGCGCCGCCCGAGGCGCTTTCGGCCGCCTCGAAGGCCCCGTCCACGAAGATTGCGAGGCGGTCGGCTATCACGAGCTTTTGGAAAAAGCCCCAGCCTATGAGCACAAGCCCGTCGCGCATTCTGTCTGAATCGAAGGGCTTGGGCTTGTCGAACTGCGGCAGGAGATTTTTCGCGCGCTCTATGGGCCCCGCGACGAGCTGGGGGAAGAAGCAGATAAAGGCGGCGTATTTAATAAAGTCGCGCTCGGCGGCTATGTCGCCCCTGTAAACGTCTATGGTGTAGCCCAGCGCCTGAAAGGTGTAGAAGCTTATGCCCACCGGCAGCGCAACCTCGAGCAAAGTCGCCTCGCGCCGCAGCAGCGCGGCGAGGGCCTCGGCGGTGAAGTTGAAGTATTTAAAGAAGAAGAGTATGGAGAGATTCAAAACGAGCGAGAAAACGAGACAGGCCCTTTTGCGCTTTTTCAGGCTCTCGGCGTCCAGACCCCGATTCTCAGCCGCGGCCATGGCGAGGGAGCTAAGATAGCTTGTTGTTACAGCCAGCAATATAAGAATCAGATATTCCGCCCGCCAGCAGGCGTAGAAAAACAGGCTCGCGAGCAGCAGCCAGAGCCTCTTTGCCCTGGCGGGCAGGGCGAAGTAGACGAAGGCCGCCGCGGGCAGGAATATCAAATAGGAGTAGGAGTTAAAAAGCAAGGCTGTCCTCCGAGGCGGAAGTTAGTAGTTTTGGGGCGGGAGCGCAAAGCTTCTTTTTGTTGCGGTTGCTGTTTTCAGTATTGATTGCGCTTTGCGGATAAGGGATTATGCTTCGCATGGTCAAGTGTTTTTTTATTTACTTTTCGTGCCGAAAAGTAACAAAAGGCTTTTGCGGGGGTTACTGCGTCGTCGGAAAATCCCTGTTTCGCTTTAGTATTAATTGCGATTAGTACGTTAAGGGATTTGCGGCCTTTTTGTCAGGGGTCAAGGGGGCATTCCGGCGTTGTCGAGTGCTTCGCTTGGTCGCGCGCGAACCTCTTAACGCTGTTTGTTCGCCCGGCTCCCCCGCTTCGCAGTTTTTTTGCCTTATTGGTTTAAAGCATCAAGGGCGTTATGCTCCGCATGGTCATGCGGCTTTTTGTCAGGGGTCAAGGGGGCGTTTCGAAATTCGCCCCCTTAGACCCCCGACACCCCCTTAACCCCCTAACGAGCAGGAGAGAACTCCTGCACCTCCCCGACCTCGCCCGCGCTTCGCGCACCGCGAGGCCGTTCGCGCTAAAGGGCGCTTTTATCAGTTAGCACAGCTACCCGCGCTGGGGCGCCCGCTCTTTCCCGCGCGCCCGAATACTCTTGCTTCTTCAGCGCTGCTTCCCGCGTCCGGGCGTTTGCTCAAAACCGCGCGCCCAAACGCGCTTTCTGTTTTTGCGCAGCTTCCCGCGCCGGAACGCAGGAATATTTTCGGGGAGCATTATACAAGAATCAAGCCGAAAGAACCAAGAGCAGCGGGCGTCGCGCGTTTCAAAGGAGTTTGCGGCGGCGCGGCGCTTACAGCTCCCCGCCGGCCTTCTCAAAGCTGTCCCTCGTAAAGCCCGCGGGATTGGCGAGAGCCGCAGGAGGCGGCGCGGGATTACTCTTTTCGTCCTGCTCGGGCTTTGCGGGCGGCGAGTATATAAGCTCCCCGCGCTTTTCATCGCGGTGAAGCCGCAGCGCGAGCACGACGGCCGTAACTATCAGAGCCGAGCAGCCGAGGATGCCTGTCGGCACGGGGCCGACAAAGGGGTCAACGGCCGCGGCGTCGGCCGCAAAGAGAGTGCCTATCGCGGCCATTCCGTTAAAGGCGCTGTGGCCCAGCGCGGCGGGCAGGCAGCTTCGGGTTTTGAAGCTCAGCCAGGTGAAGATAGTTCCTGTCGCGAGGCACATGAGGCACATCATCGCTATGCCCGCCCACGGGTAGCCGGGATAGCCCTGTCCGTAGTTGTGTCCCAGCCCCCAGATTAGCGGGGCGTGCCAGAGTCCCCAAATTATATTGCCTATGAGCAGCGAGGGCAAGACCTTAAGGCCGCCTTCCAGGAGCTTCGGGGCCATATAGCCGCGCCAGCCCAGCTCCTCGCCCAGAGTAAAAACTATATTGGCGACAGGCCCCAGAAATATGCCCACGGCGAGCTGCGAGACCAGAAGAGCGGGAAGCTGCCCCGCGCCCAGCTCCACCCCCAGCGAGGCGTAGGTCTCGACGAGATAGCCCATATTTATATCGAAGCGGGCGGGAAAGACGAGATAATAGGCGGCCGCGCCGAGAAGGATAAGCAGCGAGGGGCCGAAGAAGGCGATAAGATAGTACCTTACGCGCCCTTTGAAATTGGGTTTTATCCAGAGGTTTTTGAAGCCCTCGTTAGTTATGAGGCGCGTTAAAAGAGAGCACAGCGCGGGAATGAGCATGGCGAGGCTGACGAGCGCCGTCGCAATGCCGAGCTGCGCGGCCTCGGGGTCGTTTCCTATGGGTATGACTATGAGGAACTCGTAGAGAAAGGTGAGCGCAAAGGTGAGAGCCAGGAAAACAAGAAGCCTCTTTTTGGCAAGGCGGCGTTCGTTCATGATATTTACCTCTTTAAACTTTAAATCGGCCGGCGGGAAGCGTTCCGCTCGCGCGGAAGACCTCGCTCTCGGGATACTTGCGGCTCGCTGGGAGCGGCTGGAAAAAACTACACGGCGGGACACTCCCCGGCCTGCGAAAGCGATTGTATGAAAAAGCGGCTTGTGCTAATATTGGCATATTGAAGCGCAGGAGGAATAAGATGACTGCAGAAAGACGGCTTATAATACCCGAGCACTACGAAAACCGGCTTGACGTTATAGAGACGCAGAGCGCGATAAAATTCGTCAAGGACCGCTTTCAGACATCTCTCGCGGAGGCGCTGGGGCTGAGGAGGGTCTCCGCGCCCATGTTCGTGAGACCCGAGACGGGCCTTAACGACGACCTCAACGGCACCGAGCGCGCCGTGAGCTTCGATGTTCCGGACGCGGGCTTCGAGGTGCAGGTGGTGCACTCGCTGGCGAAGTGGAAGCGCTACACGTTGGGAGTCTACGGCTTCGCCAGGGGCGAGGGCCTTTACACGGACATGAACGCAATAAGGCGAGACGAGACGCTGGACAATTTGCACTCCATCTATGTAGACCAGTGGGACTGGGAGAAGATAATCAGGCCCGAGGAGCGCAGCATGGCCTATCTCGAGGAGACTGTGAGAAAGATTGTCTCGGCGCTGTGCGCCACGCAGCGCGCGGTGAAGTACCGCTACCCCCGGATCGAGAGCTTTATTTCCGAGGAGGTCTCCTTTGTGAGCTCCGAGGAGCTGCTGCGGCGCTGGCCTGACAAGAGCCCCCGCGAGCGCGAGGATCTTATCTGCGAGGAGCGCGGCACCGTTTTTGTGAGCGGTATAGGCGGCGCGCTTTCCGACGGCAGCGTCCACGACGGCCGCGCGCCCGACTACGACGACTGGACGCTCAACGGCGATATCTTGATTTGGTACCCGCTGCTGAAAAGGGCGGTTGAGCTCTCCAGCATGGGCATCAGAGTGGACGAGGCGGCGATGCGCCGCCAGCTTGCCGCGAGCGGCTGCGAGCACAGAAGCGGCCTCATGTTCCACAAAATGCTGCTGTCGGGCGAGCTGCCCCAAACCATAGGCGGCGGCATAGGCCAGTCGAGAATGTGCATGGTCATGCTGCAAAAGGCACATATCGGCGAGGTGCAGGCGGCGGTCTGGCCCGAGGACGAGGCCGAGGAGTGCCGCCAGAACGGCATCTTCCTGCTTTAAAAAGCCGAAATTAGGGCGGCTGCGCGCAAAGAGCGCCCCAGCCCCGCGCTTTAAAATATATGCCCCGGCTCAACGGCGAGGCTTATTTAGGATGCTTACCCTGCCTTCGGCGGGGGTAAGCATTTTAAAATTGCCTTGCTTTCGGCGGGGAACCGCGTTTGACCCGCTTCCCTGCTCGCCGTACTCGCGCGCGGCCGCTTTTTCTGTTCAGGCGGAGTTTTTAAGTTTTCTCAAAATAGGCAGCCAGCCTTTTGGCGAGGCTCTTGTAGTTAAAGCTCTCAACAAAGTCTCTGTCGGGCTCAAATACAGGCTCGCCGGTTTTGAGAACGCTCTCGTATTGGGCTTTAAGCCAGCGCTTGAGCCCTGTGAAAGAGGCATCGCCCGCGGCTTCCTCACAGCAGAAGCCCAGCGCGCCCTCATCGATATACCGCTTTACTATGCTGTTTTCGAGCTCGCCCTTTATACAGGCGACTATCGGCCGCCCCGCGCCCATGTATTCGAGGAACTTGCCCGTTAGCATTCCGCTGCGCTCGCTTTTCATGTTTACCGCGACCAAAAACAGCAGGGCGGAGCGCGCCTGCAGCGCCGTGGATTCGGCGCGGTCAAGCGGCCCCAAATCGCGGACTATGCCTTTGAGGCCGTAGTCGGCGGCGCGTTTTGCGAGTACCGCTCCCTCCTTCCCCGCGTAGCAAATTTCGACTTTTTCGAGCGATACTTCGCCCTCGTCGGCAAGCTCCCGCAGGGCTCTGAGCAGCTCGCCGGGGTCCTGCCACTCGACATAAAAGCCGCCGGTATAAGTTATAGTCAGCTTTTCAAGGGGCTCTCTTGTCCCCTTGGGAAAGTCGTCGGCATCGAAGCCGTTGGTCATAATCTGTATCTTGTCGCCGCTCCAGCCCATATCCGCAGGGATACCCGGCGAGGCGCAGGTGATAAGGTCGGCGTTTTTGAGCACGGCTCTCGAATTGGCCGCGCTTTGTATTTTTTCTGATAGAAGGCCGGGCTTTTTTCGGTAGGGCTGGTCGCGGTAGTCGGCAATCCAGAAGAGCTCACGGCGCGCTCGCTTGCAGCAGAGCGCGGCGAGATGGCAGCCTATGGGGGAGTAGGTGGACCAAAGCGCGTCAAACTCGCCGAGGCGCGGTTTAATCTCTTTGTAAAGCCGCCTCGAGTACTCGCGGTTGCGCAGCCATTCCTGAATAAAGTTGAGGTTCGCCATCAGACGCTCGGCGAGCGAGGGGCTTTCCTTTACAAGCGTCACTGCCGCGCCGCCTCCCGCCGGCACTTTCGCCGCCTTCTTGGCGCTGCGCTCTTGAAAAAAGCGCTTGAGCGCCCTGGTGAGAGGGCCGTCGCTGACTTGTATCACCTCGCTCAACACTCGCGCGTCCGCCTCCAAAAGGGAGTCGCGCAGCGCAAAATCATCCTCGCAGGTGAGGACGCTCACGCTGAAGCCGTTTTCAAGCTGGAGGTATTTTGCGAGCTTTGTGGGCCTTACCGCGCCTATCTCGTTTTGCGGCGCGAAGTAGCGGCTTAACATCAGGAGCTTTTTCAAAAAATATTACCCCTCAAATCTTTTATTAGCTGCGGCGCGCGGCCTGAAGAGCCAGTTTTTGAACCCTATGGCTCTGTTCAAGGCGAGCAGGCCGTCCGGCAGCCCGCAAAGCCGCGCCGCGAGGGCGAAGGTTCTTTGGGCGCTCAGTATCTCCAGCACCGCGGCGCGGTTTTTATTATACCAGGCTTTTATTATTGCGCGTTCGCCCTCCCCGAAGCCGCCCCAGTCCGCAAGCGAACTGCAAAGCATAAGGCTAGTTAGCGAAAGGCAAAGCTCGCGCGCCGCGCCCGTCAGGGAGCGCGAGAGCGAGAGGTTCCTTTCGGCGATACAAAGCGCGTCTTGAGCGCGCTTAAAGCTGCGGGAGGTCATTATGGAGTTCTCGCGGATATAGTAGAGATAAAAGGGCTCGGGCTCGTAGGCAAGAGAACTCGCCGCCGCGAGCAGGCGCGGGGTCCAGAGCGCGTCCTCGTTGAGCAGGCCCTTTTCGAAAAAGAGGGAGCTTTCAAACAGGAAGCCGCGCCGCACAGCCCAGCGGCAGGCGCTCGGCGACATTCTCGCGCGCTTGAGCTCCGAAAGCGCCGCCTCGCGGTCGCCGGAATTTAAAACAGCTTCATTCGGGTGGAAGTCGGCCCCGTAGAGCAGCGTGCCATCGGCTTCATTTACGGCGCGCAGCCTGCCTGTCAAAAGCTCGGGGCCCTTTTCCAGCCTCGCCGCGGCTCTGGCGAGCGCGCCGGGCAGGAGCTCGTCGTCGCCGTCGAGAAAGAGCAGGTAGTCCCCGCGCGCCGCTCTTATCCCCGCGTTGCGCGCGTCGGAGAGGCCGCCGTTTTCCTTGTGCAGCGCGCTCACCCTCGCGTCAGAGGCAGCCAGCTCGTCGCAGAGGGGACCTGAGGAGTCGGTGCTGCCGTCGTCCACAAAAATGAGCTCCCAGTCCTCAAAGCTTTGCGCAAAAACGCTCGCCGCGCTTCTCGCAAGCCGGCGCTCGATGTTATATACGGGCACTATTATGCTGAAAAACGGCAGCGTTACCCACCTCGCAAAAGGCTCAGCGGCAAAAGAGCCTGAAATATGTTAGGAGCAGGCGGCTTGTCAATTCAAAGCCCAGCAGCTTATAGGAAAAGCGCACGAGCCTCGCCCTCGAATCTCTTGCGTAGTCGAGCAGCCAGCTTATGCTTTTCGCCCTCCGGCAGAGCGCTTCAAAGCGCGCGTTGGCCGCGGAGCGCAGCTCGAAGTATTCGCTCTTATTCAAGCTCTCGCGCCCTTTGTCCAGCTTCGCGCAGGTATCTTTAAAGCCGAGGTGCAGGTTTATGAGCAGCGTCGAGAACTGAAAGGCCGCGTAGCCGAGATAGGGGCCCGAGAGGTTGTGCCTGAGCTCGCCGTCCGAGGCCATGCGCTCCATTATTTCCAAAAGGCAGCGCGCGTGCTCCTCGGAAACCGTCCTCGTTATGGAGCCCTCGCGCACGCGGTAGCAGTAGAGCGTCTCGGAGAAAACTGCCATCGTTTCGAGCCGCTTCATGAGCTCGGCGGAGAACTCTATATCCTCGGAGAGCGCGCCCTTTTGAAAGCGCAGGGGCAGCTCGCCCTCAACAAGGCTCCTTTTTACCGCCCGAAAACAGGCGGAGGAGAGGTAGGCGCCGCAGTCCACCAGAGCGCTCAAGCCCTCGGCGGCGGGAAGCAGCAGCGCGCGCTCAACGCTGAAAGACGGCTGACCTTCCTCGCCCTCGTAAAGGGGCGCCTCGGCTAAAAAGAGCTCGTCCTCGGCGCTTACGGCGAAGGAGGGCCGCGCCATATCGTAGTTTATCAGGTTCGCGTCGCGGAATTTGAAGCTCGGGCGGGAGACAGATGCATCGAAAAAAACAGATGGGAAGCGAAGCAGAGCCTTGCCCCTTATCCCGTCCGCTCCGAAGCGCGCGTAGTTGAAAAAGGCCGCATCGGGCGATTTTGAGCGCAGCAGCTCAATAAGCCGCGTCAGCGCGCCGCCGCCGCTTAAAAAGTCGTCGCCGTCAAGAAAGAGCAGATATTTGCCGTGCGCGGCGTCCATGCCGGTGTTGCGCGCCTCGGCCAGTCCGCCGTTCGGCCTGTGAATGACTATGACCCTCTCGGCCCTTGCGGCAAACTCATCGCAGAGCGCTCCGCCGCCGTCCTCTGAGCCGTCGTCCACCAGAATCAGCTCGGTCTCGCCGCCCGTCTGGGAGAGCACGCTCATAATACAGCGCTCCAGGTACTCCTCGACATTGTAAACGGGCACGATGACGCTCAAAAATATATCCATTTTCGCCCCGCGGCCTCAAAGCCGCTCCTCCCGCGTGCTGATTGAATATTATATCAAAGAGCCGGGCCGCTGGCAACTTAAAAGGCACCCAAGCGGGAGCGCGGCACGGATTCATTGCTGTATGCCTGCCCTCGGCGGTGGCAGCCCGAGCTTAACGATATTGCACCCCCCTGCGGACAATGCCGGTTTCCAGTTCGACTGTGCGTACTTTTCAGGGTGTTCCTCCCCGCCGAAGGCGGGGAGGAACACCCTGATTATAATGGCATTGCCCCGGCGGGGGACGCAGTATTAGCGCACATATGGTATAATACCCAAGATAAAGATTAAAGGGGAGGAAAGCGCGAATGCTTAAATACCGCCTGCTTATCTTCGACCACGACGACACCGCGGTTAAGAGCACGCCGGAGATAAACTACCCCTCCTTCCTCGAAACGCTCTCGGTTTTAAGGCCGGGCTTGCGCCTCAGCCTCGAGGAGTTTTTGCGGCGCTGCTGCGACAAGGGCTTCCACCGCTACTGCACCGAGGAGCTGGGCTTTGACGAGCGCGAGATGGATTTTGAATACGAGATGTGGAAAAAGTATTCAGGCAGCCGCGTGCCGGCCTTTCACGAGGGCGTGCCCGAGGTGCTCGCCGCCTTTAAAAAAGCGGGCGGCCTCGTCTGCGTCGTTTCGCACTCCAGCGCCGCCAACATTAGGCGCGACTACGCCGCGGGCTGCCCCTCGGCGCTCCCCGACCTCGTCTTCGGCTGGGAGGAGGGCGAGGGGCGCCGCAAACCTGAGCCCTGGCCGGTGCTGGAGGCGCTGCGCCGCTTCGGTCTTGCGCGTGAGGACGCGGTGATAGTAGACGATATGCTGCCCGGCCTTGAGATGGCGCAAGCGTGCTCGGTGGACTTCGCCTGCGCGGGCTGGTCGCACCCCGCGCCGCTCGAGCGCGCGATGCGCGAGAGCTGCGAGCTATACCTTGAAGGCGCCGGGGATTTAAGAGAGCTGCTCTTCAGCTGAGGAGGGCGGTATAAGCGGCGCCCCACGCTTGGGAGTGCTCCAAAAGCGGCTATTAAGGCTGTATTCCCCCTGCCGCAGGCGGGGGAAAGACAGCGAAAAACCAACGCGATGGGACACACCGCCGCGCTTTTTCATGTTGACAGGGGAGCCTTTTTGCTGTTACCATTACAAAATAAATCGGCGCCGCCCGCTCCTGATATGCGCGGGCGGGGCGTTCTCGCGCGTTTTAAAGGATTTTCTGCGCGCGAGGCATAAGGGGGTAGTCTTATTTGAAGAAGAAAAGCAAGGCCGCTTTGGCTCTGGCGCTCTGCCTGCTGTTCGCGGGCTGCCTGCCCGGGCCGGGCTATCTCGACACGCCCGAGGAGAGCGAGGCCGAGCCCACTGCCACCCCCGAGCCCACGCCGGAGCCCGTGATGCTCAACTACAACTACCTCACCGGCGAATACGACCTGCCGGACGAGCGGGTCGGAATGCGGCCCTACGCCATTTCGATTAACAACAACTACGACGGCTGGCCCCAGAAAGGCACCTCTTACGCCGATATTATTATAGAGATAGAGACCGAGGGCGGCATAACCCGCCTGATGAGCATTTTTTCGGACGTTTCGGATGTTGGCGACATAGGCTCGATACGCTCGCTGCGCCACCAGTTCGTGGAGGCCATGTACCAGTGGCAGCCGATAATCGTCCATATAGGCACCTCAAACTACGGCAACGAGTTCATCTGGAACCGCGGGATAAAGACCCTCAACGGCTACTACACCGAGAGCTTCCTCTTCGTGGACGAGGTGAGGCTCGAGACCTACGCCTCGGAGCACTGCAAATTCACGAACGAGGAGCTGCTGCTCGCGGGAATAGATGAGCAGGGCATAGCCGCCGAGCTCGAGGGCGAGATGCAGCCCGCCTTCAACTTCACCGACGGTACTACATACCTCCCGGAGGGCGGCACGGCCGTGCGCTTCACCTTCGATTTCTCCTCGGGCTACTACGACGGCACCTTCAAATACAACCCCGTGACCCAGAGGTACTACAAATATCAGGACAATCAGTCGCACATAGACGCGGGCGACGAGAGCCGGCCCGTCCAGCTCTCCTTCGATAACGTCATCGTCCTCTTCGCCTACATTGGCGGCATTACTGACACAATACTTG
>JAUNBN010000183.1 GCA_030527085.1 Oscillospiraceae bacterium | reverse complement strand
ATTCAATCTTCACGAAATTGCCTATACAGATACCATTCTTGTAATGGTGCTCCGCGCCGGCGGTGTTCCAGTCGTAATAGCCCGTATCGTCGCCGATTTCAAGCGTGTTCATCGTTGCGTCGATTACATAGCCTTCCATCGTATGGTAGACCACGGGGGTCGGGGGCTTGGGCGTAGGGGTAGGAGTCGGCGTCGGAGTGGGAGCGCCGCCGGTGAGGTAGTCTGAGTAGGTGTAGGCGGTGTAACCGTCCAGGAAGATGCGGCTCCAGCCGTTGTCGGAGTAGCCGGTTCGGCGCACCTTGTCCTGAGGTATCAGACCGGTTATGCGGCGGTAGTTGTCGCCGGGGCCGACGCGCACGTTAATAGATGCGGTGGCCCAGACGTCCTGGTCTACCTCGTGAAACACTATACCGAAATCTGGCTGCTTCGCCGGGTCGGAGCTGTAAACTGGCAGCGAGGGCTGACCCTCCTGCGGTATGGTAGTCGGCGAGGGACTCGCGGGCGTGGGGGTTTCAGTGGGTATCGGCGTTGGGTCTTCGGGGTCGAGGTTCTCATCGTTATCTACCACGCGGTAAACGTGAATATCGCTGGTGTCTGTGTTTGAGTGCAGCGTACCCTGATAATAGACCTCGACATAGTTGCCCAGCACGAGGCCGTTCACAACATCTATCTGGGCGTTGGTAGTGGTAAAGGTGTAGCTTACGCCCTGCGCGGTCTGAATGGTAACGGTATTCATCGTGGCGTCCGTAAGCGTTCCGCCTATGGCGCCTTCGGGCAGCGCGCTCTGCGACTTGTCCTCAACAGAAACTACGGTAACGCCGCTCGTGTCGCTGCCGTTTAGATTTCCGTCGTAAACAACAACAATGTCGTCCCCGGCAACCATGCCTGTGCTGGTGTTAATAAGCGCGTCAGGCAGCGAAAAGACGAGCGTTTCTCCGGTGGTGGCGGTAAGCTCAATAAGACTCCCGCTGAAAGAATGCAGGATGCCTTCTACTTGCTTATGCGAGCTCGCGCAGCCCGCAAGCAGACTGAACGCCATAAGCAGACAGAGAGTTATGCAAATCAGCTTTTTCATTATTCTTCCCCTTGTCTTTTAACTTGCTGTTTTATAATACCATATATTGCCTTGCAAGTGTTAATTTTCTGTAAATCAAGCGATTTTGCAGCACGCAGCGAGCTTAGGGTCGATAACAGCGCGTGAAAACCTCTGAAAACCCGCGCAGTTGAGTTAAGCGCAGGCTTTTGCAACAACTTGTAATTTGCTTTACTCAGGCTATATCGCTATAATAAAAATTCATGCGGGTTTAAAAGGGCAGTTTGTTTTATTTATGAAAAATTTAGTGAGAGACAGGGATTTTTACAAGCATCTGGCGGCTATTGCCATACCGCTCTCCCTGCAAAACATTATAAGCTTCGGCGTACAGATGATGGACACCGTGATGGTGGGCTCGCTGGGAGATACGGCGCTTTCGGCCGCCAATCTCGCGGGCCAGCCTTTTTTTGTCTTCATGGTTTTTAATTTCGGCCTCGCCTCGGGCGGCGCCGTCCTTATAGCGCAGTACTGGGGGCGCGGGGACGTTCATGTCTGCCGGCGGGTGCTTGCTATATCAATGCGCTGTATAGCTATAACGGCTATTGTTTTTACATTTGTCTGCAAACTCTTCCCGACGCAGATACTCTCCCTTTTTTCAAGGGAGCACGAGGTCATAGCTCTCGGCGCGGACTACCTCTCAATAGTCTCCTATTCCTACATTTTCAACGGTATAGCCAGCAGCTATTTAATGTCCATACGTGCCATTGAAAATGTTAAGCTCTCTACCTTTGTTTACACCGTTTCCTTTTTCGTGAACGTCTTTTTCAACTACTGCTTCATCTTCGGCAAATTTGGCTTCCCCGAAATGGGACTGGCGGGCGCGGCAGTCGGAACGGTTATAGCGCGCATCTCCGAGTTTATTATAGTTTTGATTTATACCAGCTTCATAGAAAAAAAGCTGGGCTTTAAACTCAGAAATCTCCTTGAGCAGGAGCGCGAGCTGCTGCCGGACTACTTCCGCCACAGCCTGCCCGTGGTGGGCAGCGAACTCATCTGGAGCCTCGCCTCCGTTACGCAGGCTGCCATCATAGGGCGCATAGGCTCGAGCTTCGTTGCGGCCAACAGCATAGCAAACGTCGTTCAGCAACTCGCCATGGTAGCGATGTTCGGAATAGGCAACGCTACGGCGGTCATAATGGGCAAGACCGTGGGCGAGGGCCGGCGCGACTACGCGAGAAAGATAGGAAACACCATGACGCTCATGGCTTTTGCTATCGGGCTGTGCGGCTGCGCCATAGTTCTGTCTCTGCGAGGCGTCGCTGTTTCAATATATAACGTAACTCCCGAGACGCGGCAGCTCGCCTACGAGATTATGGGCGTTATGGCCATAGCTGTAATAGGCAACGCCATTGAAATAACGAGTATAACGGGTATTCTGCGCGGCGCGGGCGACACCCGCTTCGCCTTTGCGGTGGACGCTAGCTGCGCCTGGCTCATCTCCGTGCCCATGGGTCTGCTGGCTGGCTTCGTCTGGAGGCTGCCGGTTCTGGCGGTGTTTATCTGCCTGCGAACGGATATACCCATACGCATCACCCTCTGTCTCACGAGGATACTGCGCGGCAAATACATAAAGAACGTAACGCGCGACATAAGCTCGTAAAAGGCGGTAGAGAGCATGAAAAACGACCACCTGGGCGGCGAGCGGCGGCTTGCCGAGCTTATAAACGAATACCAGCCCTATATCAGCAGCGTCTGCTCCGGCTTCGAGTACGAGTACCTCGGCCTTGCGCGCGAGGACTTGGAGCTCGAGGGTATGCTGGGTCTTTTCAGGGCGCTCGAAAGCTTCGACAGCTCGCGCGATACCTCCTTTTTCACCTATGCGCGCCGCTGCATAGTCAACGCGGTGACCTCCGCCGTCCGCACGGCCGCCCGCAAGAAACACCTGCCCCTGAACGAGGGCCTTTCCTTTGAGCTCGTTGGCGACCGAAGCGACGGCAGCGGCGGCGAGATAGACGCGCTGGTGCTGCGGGAGACTTTAGAGAATATAGTTGAGGGCTACCTTTCGCCTCTGGAGCGCGAGGCGCTGAGACTTCATTTAGACGGAATTGACGGAGAAGAGGCGGCGAGAAGGCTCGGACGAAGCCTCAAGTCCGCGGAAAACGCTCTGGGGCGCGCCCGCCGCAAGATAGAAAAGATGCTCTACGAATAAGCCCCCTGCCCGACGCATGGGGCGGAGTTTCCCAAAAGAATGCTAATACAGCGAAAATTTCACGCAAAGGGACGCTCGCGGGAGCGGCACGCCGTTGCATATTTTGCATTTTGAGTTTATAATAAGCATGTAGGGATTTTAAGGATTGAAAGGATTTTTATTATG
>JAUNBN010000182.1 GCA_030527085.1 Oscillospiraceae bacterium | reverse complement strand
CGCTCCATAACACAGACTATGCGCCTGAGTAAGGGCGAGCTTAGAAAGGCGGCGAAGAAAAAATGAACAAGACTCCCTCCATCGCTTCCTCACCGCACATAAGCGCCGCAGGCAGCACTGCTACCATAATGCTCGACGTGCTCA
Source organism: Oscillospiraceae bacterium (assembly GCA_030527085.1). Classification (GTDB taxonomy): domain Bacteria; phylum Bacillota; class Clostridia; order Oscillospirales; family Ruminococcaceae; genus JAUNBN01. Next base: position 3,276 of record JAUNBN010000182.1, on the reverse strand, counting down.
TAGCCCTGCTGCCCGCCTTCGCGGCCTCGATTTTCTACTTTGGCTTGCGCGCCGCGCTGGTAACGGGCGTCTGCGTCGCTTCCTGCGTCGGCTTCGAGGCCCTCTGGTGCCTGCTCAACAAAAAGCCGCTCGCGATAAAGGACCTCTCCGCCGCCGTAACCGGCGTGCTGCTGGCCTTCAATCTGCCCGCCTCCATTCCCCTCTGGCAGGCCGTCGTAGGCTCATTGGTGGCAATAATTGTTATAAAACAGCTCTTCGGCGGCATAGGCTGCAACTTCGTTAATCCTGCGCTCGCGGGCCGTGTCGTCATGGCACTCTCCTTCACCGGGGCCATGGTGAACTACTCCTACCCGCTGCGGACGCTGACCTCAGCTTCGCTGGACGCTCTGAGTTCCGCAACTCCGCTGGCCGTCCTCGCCTCCGAAGAAGGGGCGTCAAGCCTTTCGGCGCTCTCTCTCTTTTTGGGCGAACACGGCGGCGTGCTTGGAGAGACGAGCTGCGCGGCGCTGCTGCTGGGCGGCATCTATCTCTGCGGGCGCGGCGTTATAAAGCCGCTGATACCGCTTTGCTACATAGGCTCGACCTTTATCTTTTCCTGGATGTTCGGCAACGAGCACCCCCTGCTCTTCATCCTCTCGGGCGGCCTGTTCCTGGGGGCAATTTTCATGGCGACGGACTACGTCACCTCCCCATACACCGCCAAAGGCAAGCTGATTTACGCTCTGGGCTGCGGCCTGCTGACCGCTCTGATAAGAATGTTCGCGGGCTCCGGCAGCGGCGAGGGCGTATCCTACTCAATACTGCTTATGAATCTGGTCGTGCCCTATATAAACGACCTCACCCGCTCGAAGCCCTACGGAACGGAGGTGCAGCGCAATGAGGCAAGATAAAAAGGCCCCGGCCGAAAGCACGGCCGAGTTTCTGCGCCCGGTGCTGGTGCTCTCGGCCATCTGCCTTGCGGCCTCGGCCCTTTTGGGGCTCACGAACAGCCTCACGGCCCCGATAATAGAGGCGGCCGAGCTCGCCGAAGCGGACCGAACGCGCCGCGAACTGCTGCCCGAGGCCGAGGAGTTCGAGGAGATAGAAATTGAGCTCGAGGGCATAGACAGCGTCTACGCGGACACGGGCGGCGAGGGCTATGTTATAAGCGTAACCGGCCGCGGCTACAAGGGCGATGTGCCCGTTACGGTGGGCCTCGATTCCGAGGGCGTTATAGTCGGCGTTTCGGCCGACGCCTCGGGCGAGACGGCGACTGTTGGCTCCCGCGCCGGCGAGGCGGCCTTCACCGACGGTTTCAAAGGCCAGAGCGGCAGCGCCGAGGTGGACGTGCTCACGGGCGCGAGCGTCTCGAGCCGCGCCGTTATAAACGCCGTAAATCAGGCCCTCGCGGCCTACGAAGAGGTAAAGGAGGGAAGCGTATGAAAAAAACGCAGCTTATAAAAAACGGGCTCTTCGACGAAAACCCCGTCCTGCGCCTCGTTATAGGCACCTGCCCCACGCTTGCTATTTCAACCACGGTTCTGGGCGGCTTCGGGATGGGGCTTGCGGCCACCTTCGTGCTCATCTGCTCAAACGCGGTCATTTCCGCGCTGCGCAGGCTCATACCCGACAAGGTCCGCATACCCGCCTACATAACCGTTATAGCGAGCTTCGTCACGATACTGCAAATGCTCGTCAAGGCCTTTGTGCCCGCTCTCGACGGAATGCTGGGCATCTACCTGCCGCTCATAGTCGTCAACTGCATAATCCTCGGGCGCGCGGAGATGTTCGCCTCCAAGAACCCCGTCCTCGATTCCGCGGTGGACGGTCTGGGCATGGGGCTGGGCTTCACTCTGGCCCTCATAGTAATGGCCTCCATACGCGAGATAATAGGCAGCGGAACCTGGCTGGGGCTGCGTCTCATACCCGAGGGCTACGGAATTTCTATAATGACCACGCCTCCCGGCGGCTTCTTCACCTTCGGCATTGTTATGGCGCTGCTGACGGCCCTGCTCTCGAAGCGCGGCAAAAAGTGCGCCTCCGGCGCGGGCTGCGAGGGCTGCGCCGCGCGCGAATCCTGCGGGGAGGTGAAATAAGATGTGGAAGCAGATGTTTGTCATTCTCTTTACGATGGTGCTCACCGAGAACTTCGTGCTGGTTAAGTTCCTCGGCATCTGCCCCTTTCTGGGAGTTTCCAAAAAGCTGGACAGCGCGCTTGGCATGAGCGCCGCTGTTATCTTCGTTATGGTGCTCGCTTCGGCGGCCACCTGGTGCATTCAGACCTATCTGCTCGTGCCTCTGGGCCTTGAGTATCTGCAAACGATAGTCTTCATTCTCGTCATCGCCGCGCTCGTGCAGTTCGTCGATTTCGCCTTGAAGAAATACCTGCCCTCCCTGCACGCCACCCTGGGCATCTACCTGCCGCTCATAACCACCAACTGCGCCGTGCTCGGCGTTACCATTCTCAATTTCACCAACGAGTACGGCTTCCTCGAGTCCCTCTTTCAGGGGCTGGGTGCGGGGCTGGGCTTCATGCTCGCCATGGTGCTCTTCTGCGGCGTGCGGCGCGCGCTGGCCCGCTCCAAGCCGCCAAAGTGCTTTGAGGGCCTGCCGATAACGCTAGTAGCCGCCGCCTTGACCTCGCTGACTTTCATGGGATTCTCGGGTCTCGCCGAGAACCTCTTCAGCTAAGGGAGGACATTATATGAGCACTGTCTTATCTTCCGTCCTCGTTGTAACCGGCCTCGGGCTGGCGGCCGGGCTGCTGCTGGTGCTGGCCGCGAAGTTCATGTATGTGCCCGCCGACGAGACCGCCGCCGAGGTGCGCGCGCTGCTGCCGGGAGCTAACTGCGGGGCCTGCGGCTTCGCGGGCTGCGACGACTACGCCGCCGCCGTCGCCTCGGGCAAGGCCCCTACCAATAAGTGTACCGTCGGCGCGGACGCCGTAGCCGCCGATATAGCCAAGCTCATGGGCGTGGCGGCGCTGGACGTTATCGAGAAATGCGCCGTAGTGGCCTGCCGCGGCTGTGTGGAAAAGCCCTCCCGCTTTGAATACGAGGGGCTCAAGAGCTGCGCCGCCGCCGCTATGCTCCACGCCGGGCCCGCCTCCTGCGCCTACGGCTGCCTGGGCTTTGGGGACTGCGTTTCCGTCTGCGGCTTCGACGCCATGCATCTCGTGGACGGCGTCGCCGCCGTAGATTACAAATAATGCACCTGCTGCGGCATGTGCGCCGCGAAATGCCACAAGGGACTTATAAGCCTCGTGCCCCAGGTCGAGAACTGCGTCGTGCTCTGCCT
>JAUNBN010000003.1 GCA_030527085.1 Oscillospiraceae bacterium | reverse complement strand
ATAGACAGCGCCGCGCAGAGCTCGCGCACCGAGGGGGGCGTGTCGAAGCTGTTTTCGACCAGATAGCGGAACAGCAGTTCTTTCTTTTCGTTCATATTGAACCTCTCCTGAGAAGACATTTGGAACAAATGTTTAGTTTATATTAACACAGCCGCTGCGCTTTTGTAAAGAGATTTTTTGAAATGGGAGCGATTTCCCACCGCGTTGGTTTTTCGCTGTATCTTCCCCGCCGAAGGCCAATGTCCCCTGCCTTCGGCGTGAGGTAGACACCAAGTACGCATAGTCGAGGCGGAACGCATGGCAGACTTACACTGCGCTTTTCCCTGCTTTGCAGTGCTGAGCACGCTTTAAGGCCCTCGCACAAGAAAAGAGGCCTTCGAAACTATGCTCGAAGGCCCTGCTCTAAAGGGGGTACAGTTAATGAGGAGGAATAATGCTACCGTACTAAGTAATGCGGCTAACTTGGTACAATCGAAGTATACTCAAGACTCGTGTATTTAGTATGACTTAAATTTTAACATAGTGTAAATTCCCCTCTGCTGCCTTTCAGCCGTCCGCGCGTCTTGCCCGAGCGGTGGCAAAGCGGGTGAAAAACGTGCGGCAGGGGGTTCCTGAAAGCGTCTTTTCGGCTTTACAGTCTCGGGCAAAAGGGCTATAATATTACGACACGCGCGAGGTGAGCGATGCTTGTAGTCAGCTTTTCAGAGGGGCTCGGAAATCAGATGTTCCAATACGCCCTTTACAGCGCAATAAGGGCCCGACGGGGCGATGTGAAGGCCGAACTCAGCTTTTTTGAGGATTACGAGGCCGGGGAGGACAGGCCGCCGCGGAGCTACGCGCTCGGCTGTTTTCCGGCTGTAAAGCCGGATTTCGCGAGCAAAGAGGAGCTGGCCTCTCTTGAGGACATTTCGGGGGATTTTCTCTCCCAAGCGCGCAGAAAGCTCTTCGGACAGCGCGGCCACATACGCGCCGAAAGCTATCCCACGCGCTTTGAGCCCGATATATTCGAGGCCGAGGGCGTGATACTGCGCGGCTTCTGGCAGAACCCGATGTATTTCGAGGGGATAGAGGAGAGCCTGAGGCGTGATTTTACCTTCGCCCCCTTAGAGGACGGCGAAAACCTCGAGTTGCTCGCCCGAATCGAGAGCTCGGAGAGCGCGGCGCTGCATATAAGGCGCGGGGACTACCTGAAGCACGAGGAGGTCTTCGGCGGCGTCTGCACGCGGGACTACTATGAGAAAGCCGCAGATATAGTGAGCTCTAAGGCGGGCGCGCCGCTCAAATGGTTTGTATTTACGGACGAGCCCGAGTGGGCTAAGGAGAATATTAAGATCGAAGCGGTGACAGTTGCCGATATCAACTCGGGGGAGAACTCCTGGAAGGATATGCTTCTGATGAGCCGCTGCCGTCACATAATCTGCGCCAACAGCTCCTTCAGCTGGTGGGCGGCCTGGCTCGCAAGGGACGCGAAAGCCATCGTCGCGCCGGCCTACGGGCCGCGAAGAAGGCCGATTCCGTATTCTGAGCGCGTAGCTGGCTGGAATTATATAGACTAATAATGAGCGGGGGACTTTATGCTTAAGGCCTATGCCGAAACCTTTAATAAATATAAGTATTTACTTTATAATTTAATATCCCGCGATTTCAGGGTCAAGTACCGCCGCTCTGTGCTGGGCATACTCTGGAGCATGCTCAACCCCATATTGATGGTGCTTATTCTAAACGCGGTCTTTTCGCGCGTCTTTCGTTTTGAGATAGACAATTTCGCGCTCTACCTCATTTCGGGACAGACGCTCTTCACCTTTTTCAACGAGGCCACCAGCAGCTCTATCTTCTCGATAGTGGAGGCCAGCTCCCTTATAAAAAAGGTGTATATACCCAAATACCTCTTCCCGATGGAAAAGGTGCTCTTCGCCTTTGTGAACTGCATTTTCTCGATGCTGGCCGTGGTGGTCATGCTGCTTATCTACAAGGTACCCTTCAGCTGGACGATGCTCCTGTTCTTTGTGCCGCTGGTGGGCGAATTGATGTTCGCCTGCGGCTTTTCGCTCATCATCTCCTGCCTGTGCGTCTTCTTCCGCGACTTAAAGCACCTCTACTCCGTGCTGCTCACCGCCTGGATGTACATGACGCCCATCATCTACCCGATTTCTATCGTTGAGGGCAGCTGGATTCGCTATATCGTCTATCTGAACCCGCTGACAACTTATGTAGAGACCTTCCGCTCCGTTGTTATGTACGGGCAGACGCCGAGCGCGGAGCAGCTTTTGGTGGGCTTCGGCTACGGTATAATATTTATGGCGCTGGGGCTCTTCATTTTCCGCAAGGGGCAGGACAAGTTCATCTTGAACGTATAGGAGTTAATATGGCCGAGCAAGCTTTGACAGCAAAAGAGAGCGATATCGTAATCTCCGTTAAGGACGTCGCGATGGAGTTCAATATGAGCAATCTCAAGGTGGACAGCATCAAGGAATACTTCGTCCGCCTTGTCAAGCATGAGCTCTTTTTCAAATCCTTCTACGCGCTGAAAGGCGTTTCCTTCGACGTGCGCCGCGGCGAGGTTCTGGGGCTTATTGGCTTCAACGGCGGCGGCAAGAGCACGATGCTCAAAATAATAGCGGGCATACTCAAGCCCACGCGCGGCAGTGTTGAGGTCAAGGGCACGCTCTCGCCCATGATAGAGCTGGGCGCGGGCTTCGACCCCGACCTCACGGCGCGCGAGAACATCTTTCTCAACGGCTCCATACTGGGCTATTCCAAGGAGTTCATGCAGGAGGTCTTTGAGGAGGTGGTCGAGTTCTCCGAGCTGCACGACTTCCTAGACACGCCCGTTAAGAACTTCTCGAGCGGCATGCAGGCGAGGCTGGGCTTCTCCGTAGCGACTGTTGTCCGCCCCGAGATTCTTATAGTGGACGAGGTGCTGGCCGTAGGCGACTACAAGTTCCAGGAGAAGTGCAAGAACCGCATCCGCGAGCTTATGGCCGATAACGCGACGGTTATTCTGGTCTCTCACGACTCCAATCAGATAGAGGAGATGTGTACGCGCGCTATCTGGATAGATCACGGCCTTATAAAAGAGGACGGCGATACCATGGCGGTATGCGAGCACTACAAAAACGCCTAAGAGAGCAATTAGCGGTGGGCTTTGAGCGCCGCATTCAAGAGAGTATATTCAAATTTTTCGAGGTGAATTAAATGAGCAAAAAGATTCCTGTTATTATCGACTGCGACCCCGGGCACGATGACGCGCTGGCGCTCATGTGGGCGCTTTCGGCTCCTGACAAGCTGGACGTTAGGGGAGTTACGACCGTCGCGGGCAATCAGACGCTCGAGAAGGTTACGCGCAACGCGCTCAAGATGCTCACGGTCTGCGGCCGTACGGACATACCTCTGGCCGTCGGCGCGGCGGGTCCCGTCTGCCGCCCGAACCGCGAGGTAGGCGCGCCGATAGTTCACGGCGAGTCCGGTCTGGACGGTCCTCAGCTCCCCGAGCCCGCCTGCGAGCCGGTCAAAATGAGCGCGCTCGAGCTGCTTATAAAGCTCCTGAGCGAGAGCGAGGAGGAGCTGACGCTGGTTGTGCTGGGCGCGCATACCAATGTAGCCTGCCTCTTTACCGCGAGGCCGGACCTCAAGGAGAAGATAGAGCGCATCTATATGATGGGCGGCGGCACGATGGGCAACTGGACTCCCGCGGCGGAGTTCAACATCTGGTTCGACCCCGAGAGCGCGAGAACGGTTTTCAATTCCGGCGTGCCTATAACTATGGCGGGGCTGGACGCGACGCAGAAGGCCTATGTGACGCGCGAGGAGAACGAGCTGCTGCGCGCGCAGGGCGGCAAAGCCTCGGTGCTGGCCGCCGAGCTTATTGACTATTTCAGCCGCTATCACTACAAGATAGAAGGCTTCCCCGGCTGCACGCTGCACGATCCGAGCGCCATAGCGGCCCTGCTCGTGCCGGAGGTCTTCGGCTCGGAGAACTGCCGCGTGGACGTTGAGACCTCGGGCGAGCTTACGTCGGGCATGACGGTCATAGACCGCATAAACTACATCGGCAAGATAATGGGCCGCGAGGTCAACTGCAACGCCGAGGTTCTCTTTACCGTAGACCGCGAGGCCTTCGTGCGAGAGTTTCTCGCCGCCATGAAGCGGCTGGACGCGCTGGTTTAAGCGGCGGGGGAGCTGCTTTGTAAAAACTGCGCAATCTAAACGCGCCCCGCCGTTTGTTTGCGAGGAAGCTCTGTTTCCCCCGCCTCCAGGCGGGGGAAACAGAGCTTTTATCACGCGCCCCGCCGTCTGGAAGTGGGCTAATGCGGGTATTTGGGGTTATATTCCCCCGCCGAAGGCGGGGGAATATAACGAAAAGCGTGCGATAGGGGCACTCCCAGTCGTTTTTCTCCGGTGCTTTTGCGCTTTAGATAATATATTATATATAGAGTTTGGAATAAAGAGAGAAGATGAAGGGGATTGTCACAAATGAGCGAGGGCGCAATTAGTTCTGTTGATTTTATAAGCCGCTACGACCCCGAGCTGGGCGCGGCAATGAGAAGGGAGCTTGAAAGACAGCTCTACGGCATAGAGCTCATAGCCAGCGAGAACATCGTCTCCGAGGCGGTGCTCGCGGCCATGGGCTCCGTTCTCACCAATAAATACGCCGAGGGCTACCCCGCCAAGCGCTACTACGGCGGCTGCCAGTATGTGGACGAGGTCGAGACTATTGCCATAGAGCGCGCGAAGGCGCTCTTCGAAGCCGAGCACGCGAACGTTCAGCCGCACTCCGGCGCGCAGGCGAATATGGCCGTGTACCACGCGCTGGTCTCGCCGGGGGACACCGTTATGGGCATGAACCTCTCCCACGGCGGCCACCTGACCCACGGCTCCAGGGCCAACTTTTCCGGCAAGCTCTACAATATAGTTTCCTACGGTATCGGCGCCGACGAGCGAATAGACTACGACGAGGTTCGAGCTATAGCGCTTAAGGAACGGCCTAAAATGATAATAGCCGGAGCCTCGGCCTACCCGCGCAGCCTGGACTTCAAGGCCTTCGGCGACATAGCGCGCGAGTGCGGCGCATACCTTATGGTAGATATGGCTCACATCTGCGGCCTTGTCGCGGGCGGCGAGCACATGAGCCCGGTGCCCTATGCCGACGTTGTTACCTCCACCACCCACAAGACCCTGCGCGGGCCGCGCGGCGGACTAATTCTCTGCAAGGAGGAGCACGCCGCCAAGATAGACAAGGCCATCTTCCCCGGAACGCAGGGCGGGCCGCTGCTGCACATAATAGCCGCCAAGGCGGTATGCTTCAAGGAGGCGCTCGAGCCCTCCTTCAAGGACTACCAGCATAGAATCATACTCAACAGCGCGGCGCTGGCCGACGAGCTCATGAAGCTCGGCTTCAAGCTCGTCTCCGGCGGCACAGACAACCACCTGATGCTGGTGGATTTGCGCGGGCTGGAGATCTCAGGACTGGAGCTGCAGCTCAGGCTGGACAGCCTGAACATCACGGCCAACAAGAACGCGGTGCTAAACGACCCTGCGCCTCCGAGCATAACGAGCGGAATACGCTTCGGAAGTCCGGCCGTTACCTCCCGCGGCTTTACCGAGGACGACATGCGCGCTACGGCTCATTTTATCCACAAGGCCGTATTTGACTACGACAACTCCGCCGGGGAGATAAAAAGCGCGGTGCGCGCCCTCTGCGAGAGATACCCCATCTACGGGAATGCGCGCAAATAGCACAAAATTTCTTGTCGAAATGCACCTACTTGGACAAAAAAACCGAAATAGTATTGCAAATAGAGGCCGTTTGTGGTAAAAATGGGGGTAGATAAAGCGCTACCTGCACATGGCCGCCAGGCTGCAGCGCAAGGCTGAGAAGAACCTACATAATAGGGTGGCTCATTCTGCAGGACATTGCTTTCTTTATCGAACGCACGGCGCCGCGGCGCAGTTATTAGATATGCTTGATTTCCGAGTCTTTCTATAAAAGCCCGCGATTCGTGCGTTGTCCGGAAACCCAGCCCTTGGAAGCTCAAATTCGGTGGAAACCCATCCGAATAACCAAGGAATATTCTTTCAAAAGAAAAGAGAGGTACATTCATGGACATTAATGCTCTTCTTGCGGCTTTTGGCGGCGGCGTAATGGGCGCCCTCCTCGGAGGACTTCCCTGCTTCGTCATGACCGGCCTTATCGTTATCGCCGGCACCATCGCCTCCCTCGCCGGTGACGCCAGCGCGTTCGCGGGCGTTGCTTTCGGCTCCTTCTTCGGCCCCCATGTCGCTTTCTGCGGCGGCGCGGCGGCCACGGCTTATGCGGCTCGCAAGGGCCTCATCGAGAACGGCCAGAGCCTTGACAGCACCATGGGCACCGGCGCGGCGGATCCCCTGATCGTCGGCGGCGTCTTCGGTATTCTCGGCTATCTCATCAACTTCCTTTACAGCAACGTGCTCGGCCTTCCGACCGACACCATCGCTATGACGGTTGTTACCTCCGGCATCATCGCCCGTCTCGTCTTCGGCAAGACCGGCGTATTCGGCAAGTATGATTCCGGTGAGAAGCGCGTATTCCTCACCCCCGGCAAGGGCCTCATTCTGAACCTCGTCGTCGGCCTTGGAATAGGTATTCTCGTCGCCTTCCTGCCCAGCGCCCTTCAGGCGGCCGGCGCCTCTGCTGATTGGATAAGCGGCAACTTCCAGAACCTCATGTTCGGTATCGCTGCCTTCTCGCTCGTCTTCGCTTCGATGGGCAAGGCCAGCCCCGGATTCCACCACATCATTGCTCCTGCGGCGGGCGCCAGCGTAATGCTCGGCCCGGTCTGGGGTATCGTATTCGGTGTTGTAGGCTCCCTGCTCGGCGACCTGCTTGGCAACCTCTACAACAACGGCAAGTGCGACTCCCACATTGACCCGCCCGGAGGCGCGATATTCATTCAGATGTTCATAATCCTCGCTCTGGCGGGCTAATGAACTGAGTTTGAGTTAAGTTTTAGGAATTAAGCAGATTTAAAGAGATTTCGGTTGGGTTTCCGAAACTATAAGCTTTCAAAAAGAGAGACGCGGTCTTAGTGGCCGCGTCTCTCAGCTTTTATAAGCAGGCGGGGAGATACAGCGAAAAATCCACGCGGCGGGACACACCACCGCCGAGCTTTGTATTGCCCAAAACGCTTTTGCATAGTATAATCTAGTAACATAAAAAGCTCAGGCGCATTCAGCGGAAGGGGAAGCCATATGGCGGCATACAGCAAGGCCGATATAATCGAGATTTGCAAAAAAGAGGACGTGCGCTTTATAAGGCTCCAGTTCACGGATATACTGGGGCATCTTAAGAACGTCTCCGTGCCCGTATCGCAGCTCGCGAAGGTGCTGGAGGAGGGCTGCGGCTTTGACGGCTCCTCGATAGAGGGCTTCGTCCGCATACAGGAGTCCGACCAGCTGCTGCGCCCCGACCTCGGCAGCTTCGTAATCTTCCCCTGGCAGCCCTCGCGCGGGGCGGTTGCGAGGCTAATCTGCGATGTTTACAACCCCGACGGCGCGCCCTTCGAGGGCGACCCGCGCTACCGCCTGCGCAAGGCCATAGCCAGAGCCGCGAAGCTCGGCTACTCCTTTAACGCGGGGCCGGAGTGCGAGTTCTTCCTCTTCCATACGGATGAAAACGGCAACCCCACGGTCTACACCCAGGACAGCGCGGGATATTTCGATTTGGGCCCCATAGACCACGGCGAGAGCGTCAGGCGGGATATCTGCATGGCGCTCGAGGAGATGGGTTATGAGGTAGAGGCCTCGCACCACGAGTGCGCCGCGGGGCAGCATGAGATAGATTTTAAATACGCCGACGCGCTGCATTCGGCGGACAATATAATGACCTTCAAGCTCGCGGTAAAAACGCTCGCGCAGGCCAACGGGCTGCACGCCACCTTCATGCCCAAGCCCGTCTACGGCATAGCGGGCTCGGGAATGCACGTCAATATGTCGCTCATCAAGGACGGCAAAAACGCCTTTGAGGACGCGAGCGGCCCTCTGGGGCTTTCGAGAGAGGCTTATTCCTTTATAGCGGGCATTATGGCGCATATAAAGGGCATAGCGGCGCTCACAAACCCGCTCGTGAACTCCTACAAGCGCCTTGTCCCCGGTTACGAGGCTCCCTGCTATATAGCCTGGTCGGCCTGCAACCGCAGCCCGCTCATAAGGGTGCCCTCGGCGCGCGGGAGCGCGACGCGCGTAGAGCTGCGCTGCCCCGACCCCTGCGCCAACCCCTACCTCGCGCTGGCGGCCCTGCTCGAGGCGGGGCTGGACGGCATTCAGAAAGGGCTGGAGGCTCCGCCTTCGGTTGACGCGAACATCTACGAGCTCACAAAGAGCGAGCGCAAGGCGCTCGGTCTCGAGAGCATGCCAGCCTCGCTTTACGAGGCCGTTAAGGAATTGAGGCGCGACGAGCTTATAAAAGAGGTGCTCGGGCCGCACATAACGGAGCGCTACTGCGCGGCCAAGCTGCGCGAATGGGACGACTACCGCACCGCCGTCACCGACTGGGAGATAAACCGCTACTTCTCGGAGTGCTGAGTTTAGTGGGAGGGCGTCTCAAGAGCGTGTAATACGCTGTCTTTTGCCGCCCTCTCGATTATTCTCCCTTGAGCTCAACGAGCATAGTCAGCGCGTCGTCGTCGGGCTCGCGGTAGAAGCCGCGGCGCAGTCCGCAGGGCTTGAGGCCGCAGCTCTCGTAGAGGGCAATGGCCGGGGCGTTCTTCGAGCGCACCTCGAGCGTGAGCCGCACGCAGCCGTCGTTCCTTGCCAGCGTCAGCGCCTCTTTTACTAGGGCGCGCGCCGCGCCCAGGCGGCGGTGGGAGGGCAGCACGGCGAGTTCGTTTATATGCGCGTCGTCCGCGATAATATGCAAATCGCAGAAGCCCACAAGTTCCTGCTCTGCCTCAGCTGCAAGCAGGCGCGCGTGGGGCTGTCTCAGCTCCTCAGAGAACTGTCTCTCGCTCCAGGGCTGCTCGGCGCAGAGGCGGTCTATGGCCTCGAGCGCCTTTATGTCGTCTTTTCCGGCCAGTCTTATCTTAAACATCTACTTCGCCTCATACCAGCTCTTGCCCACGCCTACCTCAGCGAGCAACGGCACGCCGATATCCGCCGCGCCCTCCATCTCCTCGCGCAGTATGGCCGCGGCCGCGCCCGCATCCAGTTCGGAGCTCTCTACTATCAGCTCGTCGTGCACTTGGAGTATCAGCCTTGCGTCCAGCCCCTCTTTTTTGAGCCGCGCGGCCACCCTGACCATGGCGAGCTTTATTATGTCTGCGGCCGTGCCCTGAATGGGCGTATTCATCGCAAGGCGGCGGCCCAGGGACTGAACCTGTTTATTGGAGCTTTGCAGCTCGGGCAGCGCGCGGCGGCGGCCGAAGAGCGTAGTGACATAGCCCTTCTCTCTCGCGGTATCTACGGAGCGCTCCAAAAAGGCGGCGACGCCCGAATAGGTAGCGAGATAGCCCTCTATGTACTCGCGGGCCTCCGCTATGCTCGCGCCTACGCTCTTGGCCAGAGAGAAGGCTCCTATTCCGTAAACTATCCCGAAGTTTACGGCCTTGGCGCGGCGGCGCAGCTCGGAATTTACCATCGCACGCGGTACTTTGAATATCTGAGCGGCGGTTTCGGTGTGTATGTCGTGGCCCTCGGCGAAGGCCTCTATCATAGCCCTGTCGCCGCTCAGGCCCGCGAGGACGCGCAGCTCTATCTGGGAGTAGTCCGCGTCGAGCAGCACGCGGCCCTCGGGCGCTATGAAGTACTTTCTGAAGCGGCTGCCCAGCTCGGTACGGACGGGTATATTCTGCAAATTGGGGTCGCGGGAGCTTATTCGCCCGGTGCGCGTCTCGGTCTGCACGAAGTCGCTGTGAACCCTGCCGTTTTCGTCGGCGGCGGCCAGCAGTCCGTCCACATAGGTGGATTTAAGCTTGGCGTGCGAGCGGTATTCCAATATGTGCTCTATTATCGGGTGCTCGCCGCGCAGCCCCTCGAGCACCTCGACATTAGTAGAATAGCCGGTCTTGGTCTTTTTGCCCACGGGCAGGCCGAGCTCATCAAAAAGCACCTCGCCCAGCTGCTTGGGCGAGTTGAGGTTGAACTCATGCCCCGCCAGGCGGTAGACCTCCGCGAGCTGCGCGGCGGTTTCGGCCTGAAGCTCGGCTCCGAAGCTTCTTATGCCCTCGCGGTCAACCAGAAAGCCCTCGCGCTGCATCTGCGCCAGAACTCCCGCCAGCGGCAGCTCAATATTCTCAAGCAGCTCGCCCATGCTCTCCTTTTCGAGCAGCTCGCCCAGCTTTTCACAAAGCGGCTTTATAAGGCCCAGCGCGGGAGCTTCGGAGCAGCTGAAGAGCGGCGAGACGCCGTATTCGGCGGCCAGCGCCTCGGGCGAGTAAGCCGAGGCCGAGGGGTTGAGCAGATAGGCTGCGAGCAGCAAATCGAAATCCGTATTGCTTACCTCGCAGCCGAGCTCAAGCGCAGCGCGCCAGAGTCGCTTTGCGCCGCAGACGTATTTTCTCGCGCCGCTGCTCAAAACGCGGCTCAGTGCCTCGGTATCAAGGCTCAGAGCCTCATTGCCGCGCGAGGCGAAGGCTCCTGAGGTCGAGGGCAGCAGCCAGATATCCTCATCCGAGAGCAAGTCGCCCTCCTCGGCCGCTTTCAGCTCGAGAGCGGGAGCAGGCGGAGCGTCCTGCCGCTGAGCGGCGCGCGCGGGGGCGGCGGAAGCCTCAGCCCCTATACGCCTGGCTATGGAATGCATCTCAAGCTCACCCAGAAGCCGCGCGGCCAGCTCCAAATCCGGCTCGGCGCGCAGGTAGGAGGCGGGGTTTCTTTCTATCGGGGCCTCGCAGTCTATTTCGGCCAGCGCGCGGGAGAGATAGGCCATGTCCTTGTCCCTTTCGAGCTTCTGGCGAACGCCGGTCTTTATGCGCTCATCGTTAAGATTTGCGTAAACGCCGTCGAGACTCTCAAAGCTCTGTATGAGCGTGAGGGCCGTCTTCTCGCCCACGCCCGCGACGCCGGGGATATTGTCGGAGCTGTCGCCCATAAGCGCCTTGACGTCTATGAGCTGGCGGGGCTTAACGCCGTATCTCTCAAAAACCCCGGCCTCGTCTATAAGCGCGGTCTCCCCGCGCCCGAGCTGGGTGGTGGTGAGCAGCACGTTTACCCCCGCGCCCACGAGCTGCAGGCTGTCGCGGTCGCCCGTCGCTATAAAGCACTCGTCGCCGCTCCCGCGGCAGGCTTTGGCGAAGGTTCCGAGAAGGTCGTCCGCCTCGTAGCCCTCGCAGGAGACCTCGGCTATGCCCAGCGCGCGCAGTATTTCTTTGAGCGGCTCGAGCTGGCTTGCCAGCTCCTCGGGCATACCCTTGCGCGTGGCCTTGTAGCCCTCGAACATCTTATGGCGGAATGTGGGCGCGCGCAAATCGAAGGCCACCGCCACGGCTTCGGGGCGCAGGCTGTCCAGTAGTTTGAGCAGGATGTTCAAAAAGCCGTAGATGGCGTTTGTGTAGCGGCCGTCCTTAGTTGTCAGTAGCTTTATAGCGTAAAAGGCGCGGTTTATGACGCTGTTGCCGTCGATGCAGAGCATTTTCATTAAAGAGGCCCCCTCTTTCTATTTGCACTTTAAGTATAGCACGAAAAGTACGCTTTTCATATCGCCCCGGCGCTGATGAAAAATCCGGAAGCGCGTCAGCTCGGCCTTTCGGCGCACAACAAAAAGCCCCGCAAACAAGAGGCTCGCGCTTATGATATGCTGCACAGAGCGGCGTTTGAATGGCTTTTGTGCTGAAAAGCGGCGAAATCGGACTCTTTTTATGCGCGCCCGAAAAAGCGCCTACTCTTTTGCGCTTTTGATTTTGTTATTTTGGTGAATTTGACCTTTGATTTTGGACCATATTTTTGTTATAATATATAAAAATAATGGGAGCGCAAAGGCTCCCGAGACTGTTCTTTGGCTTAAAGCGGCGAGAACGGCCGCTTTCATTTTTGAAAAAGGAGGGCGAGGGCCATGTGCGCAAAGAAGATAGGCAAGGGCGACAGGGTCATTTACGGCACGAACGGGCTCTGTTTTATAGAAGATATAAAGACGATGAGCCTCTCGCACGGCAGCGAGGAGCGCGACTATTACGTCCTGCGGCCCGAGGCCTCGCCCGGTTCGGTCTTCTACGTCCCCTGCGACAACAAGGCGCTGCTTTCAAAAATGCATTTTGTGATGTCCAAGGACGAGACCGAAAGCCTCTTAAGCTCCGCGCGGGGCAAGAAGATGGACTGGATAGACGACAAAAACGAGCGCGCCCTCTGCTTCCGCGAGATACTCGCGAGCGGCGAGCAGGAGGATTTGCTCATGATGATACGCTGCATCTTTCTGCGGCGCGAGGAGCTGAGGGCTAACCGCAAGCGGCTCTCGGGCGCGGACGAGGCAGCGCTGCACACGGCCGAGAAGATGATCAGAGAAGAGTTCGCCTGCTCCCTCGACATAAGCTCCGAAGAGGTAGGCCCCTATATCAGAGAGATGCTGGACTACGGCGAGGAAGAGATATAGGACCTTAAGGCGGCTTTCGTCGGCCTTTGACGCAAAGGAAATACCCCCGCGCCCGATTAAAGCGGCGTCGCGGGGGCTTTTGTATACACGGGTCTCAATTGAGTTTAGAAGCTTTGATTTTTCTCGCGCATCTGCTCGGCAGCCGCGCGCTGTTCCCTTGCGTCCTTGTTTACGAAGGACTGGCAGTCGGTGCAGGGCTTTACGGCGGGGTGCTCCTCATGAGTTCCTATGCATACGCAGTCCAGCGAGCAGTAGCCCTCCTCGCCGCAGTGGTAGGTGCAGCTCGGAACATTACACTTTACGGCGCGGTTGATTCTCTTGTCTTCCAATTTTCAAAATCTCCTTTTACACGTTTGGCCTTAGTCTGGGCAAAAGGGGGCGTTCTTATTCGCGCTTTGGAGGATATTACCTGAAAAATCACGAGTGCGGATTAATTTTTGTGTAAGAGGTAGAAAGCCTGCTCGGAGCTTGACTTTAGCGTGCTACCATGCTAACATACTAAAACATAAGGACGGCAACACACAACAGAGATTTCAGGGGGAAACAGAAATGAAAAGGTTTTTAAGCATTATCCTCAGCCTCGCGCTGATGCTCACGCTCTTCGCGGCCTGCTCGAGCGCCGCGGATGCGACCGAAGACTCGTCCGAAGCCGAGGGGGCGGTCGAAACGGCGACCGCTGAAGCCTCGCTGCTAGGCGAGGACGGAGTGTTCGTAGTGGGCTTTGACCAGGACTTCCCGCCCTACGGCTATGTGGGCGACGACGGCGAGTTTACCGGCTTCGATATCGAGTGCGCCAAGGTGCTGGCCGAGAGGCTCGGCTGGGAGATAAGCCTTCAGCCCATCGACTGGGACGCGAAGGACTTCGAGCTCGAGAGCGGCACCATTGACTGCATCTGGAACGGCTTTACCATCAACGGGCGCGAGGACCTCTACGAGTGGACTCAGGCCTATGTGGACAACAGCCAGGTCTTTGTAGTGAGGTCTGATTCCGGCATAGCCTCGGTAGCCGACCTCGCGGGCAAGGTAGTAGCCGCGCAGAAGGACTCCAGCGCGCTTTCCGCCATAAACGACGACCCCGAGCTGCTCGCGAGCTTCGAGGAGCTGATTGAAGTAGCCGAATACAACACGGCCTTTATGGACCTCGAGCAGGGAGCGATTGACGCGGTGGCTATGGACATAGGCGTGGCCGAGTACCAGATGGAGGGCCGCGAGGCGGACTTCACCATACTTGAGGAGACGCTGATGGCCGAGCAGTACGGTATAGGCTTCAAGCTGGGCAACACGGCGCTGCGCGACGCGGTTGAGGCCGAGTTCGTGAAGATGGTCGAGGAGGGCGTTGTGGCCGAGATAAGCGCCGAGTTCTTCGACGGCGAGGACGTCTGCATAATAGGCAAATAAGCCTCCTTAAAACAGAGCGGGAAAAACAATACGGCGAAAGGGACGGCACTGCAGCGCGGCGCCGCCCCCGCTTCGCCTTTTATCGGAGTTTATATGAGTTTACAAACCATGCTTCTGCAGCTCGGCGAGGGTATGCTCACCTCCATGGCAATCTTCGCCCTCACTCTTTTGGGCTCGCTGCCTTTGGGGCTTGTCGTCTCCTTCGGGCGAATGTCGCAAAACTCGCTGCTGCAGAGCCTGACGCGCGTTTATATCTCAATAATGCGCGGCACGCCGCTGATGCTCCAGCTCTTAGTGGTCTACTTCGGCCCTTATTACCTCTTTAATATAAGCGTCTCGCGCCAGTACCGCTTCTGGGCGGTCATAATTGCCTTTGTTATAAATTACGCGGCCTACTTCGCGGAGATATACCGCGGGGGCATAGAGTCCATGCCGCGCGGGCAGTACGAGGCGGCGGAGGTTCTGGGCTACGGCAGGCTGCAGACCTTTTTCAGGATAATTCTCCCGCAGGTGATAAAGAGGATATTGCCCTCCGTTACGAACGAGGTCATAACGCTGATAAAGGACACCTCGCTCGCCTTCGCCATAGCCGTGCCCGAGATGTTCACCGAGGCCAAGGCTATAGCCGCCTCGCAGAAGACGATGAGCGCCTTTGTGGCGGCGGGGATTTTCTATTATGTGTTCAACCTTATAGTAGCGGCCCTTATGGAGTTTTTTGAAGCGAGGCTCAGGTATTATGACTGAAGGCAGGGAGATACTGAGAATAAGAGAGCTCAAAAAGAATTTCGGCGAAAACGACGTGCTGCACGGCATAAGCATGAGCGTGCGCGAGGGCGAGGTCGTGGCCATAATAGGACCCTCGGGCTCGGGGAAATCCACCCTGCTGCGCTGCGCAACGCTGCTTGAGCGCGCCGACAGCGGCGAGATATACTATACGGGCGAGAGCGCCGCCTCTATGGACGACAGCGGCGGCATAGTCTACGCGGACGCGGCCTCTCTCGCAAAAATACGCCGCCGCTTCGGGCTGGTCTTTCAAAACTTCAACCTCTTTCCTCATTTTTCGGTTTTAAAGAACGTGGCGGACGCGCCGGTTACGGTGGCGGGTAGGCCCCGCGCCGAGGCCGAGGAGCTCGCGATGGCCCTGCTCGTAAAGCTGGGGCTTGAGGACAAGGCCGAGGCCTACCCCTGCCAGCTCTCGGGCGGGCAGCAGCAGCGCGTTTCGATAGCGCGCGCGCTGGCCATGCAGCCGGACATTCTCTTTTTCGACGAGCCGACCTCCGCGCTCGACCCGGAGCTGACGGGCGAGATACTGCGCGTTATAAGGGAGCTGGCGCTCGAGAAGATGACGATGGTGATAGTGACACACGAGATGGCCTTTGCCGAAAAGGTGGCCGACCGCGTAATCTTCATGGCCGAGGGGCTTATAGTTGAGGAGGGAGCCGCCGGCGACGTAATTGGCAACCCCGAGCAGAGCCGCACGCGCGCCTTCCTGAAAAAGTATGAAATATAGGAGATTATCTCTTTAAATAGCAGGGGTCTTTCGCCCGAGTGCTCGGCGGAAGGCCTCCTTGTTCCTTTTTTGGAGTGCGCCAGGAGAACCATATAAGGATATACGAGGCCGTCCGCGCGGCGGACGTTGACGCCGGCAAGGCCGCCATGACCAGCCACCTCGAGGAGTTCAGCGAGAACTATTCCAAGCTCGAGGGATTCGAATAAGCTGCACATAAAAGAGGCGGGCGAATCCTAAAAGGAGCGCCTGCCTCTTGTTATTATATGGCTTTTCTTGCTTTAAACCTTCGCTCCCTTAATAAGACCCGTGCGGTAGGCCTCCAGCAGGCTTTTTAAATCCTTAACGCGCTCCTTTATGGCCCGGCCGTCGTCCGTGTCGGAGACGAGGCGGCGCTTGTAGTAGCTCTCAACCAGCGTCTGACTGGAATGTATGTCCGCCTCGGTGCTTATCGCCTCGCGCGCGGTGACGAAGGGCTCGTGGCAGGAGAGGGTTATGCCCGTGGAGCTTGAAATGAGAGTGTAGCCCGCGGCCCCCGTCTGCAGCTGGTAGGGCTTGCTCATGCCTCCGTCTATAACTATTATGCGCCCGCCGGCCTTTATAGGGTTCTCGCCCTTCTTTATTTTAACGGGGACGTGACCGTTTATTATGCGCCCCTCCTCGCTTTCGATTCCGAACTCGCGCAGTATTTTAAGGGCGAACTCGGGGCTCTCGCCGCAGGTGAAGTAGGGGTTTTTCGTCTCTGTGTGGGTGTCTTTGTCCGCTACGAAGTAGCGCTCGAAGGTGGTCATCCTGTTCTTGCCGAAGACCGGCGAGAGCTTGCCGCACCAGCAGTACCAGAGGAAGTCGAGCCCCTGCTGTCGCTCGGGCGTTCCCTCGCGGGCAAAATAGCCCTGCCTCGCGAGCGCGTCCGCGCGATCGAAGAGCTCCCGGCCCGAGCAGCGCTTCCCGAATAGCTCAACCTCGCTGAATTCTCCGTTTTCATCGGAGGGTATGCAGCCATGAAAGAGCAGAAAGTCGTTGCAGCAGAGGTACATGGAGCCGCGCGAATACAAGAACTCAACATGGCGCTGCAGTTTCTGGGAGTGGTCGAAGGCCAGCGTCAGCTTGTCTATGACCTCTTCCTCCCCCGGCGTGAGGCGATAGGGGTCGGCGGGGTCGAGCGTCGGGAAGTAGGTGTCGCTCAAGGGGTAGACGCCGTCCTCGAGCTCGACCGTGCCCTCTTTCAAATTCATTCTGTGCAGCAGCTTGCGCCGCTCCATGCCGAAGGCGGGGTTTCGGTCTATTATCTCGCCCTCGAGCTTGAATAGTATAATTGCCAGCGCCTTGTGCATCTTGGCTATGAGCGTGGCGCTGCGGCTGTCCAGCGAGGCTTCTATCTCGCGCGGCATGAAGCGATAGCAGGGGTCGTCCCCGTAGACCTCGAGCGCGAAGCTGACGAGCGGGCTCAAGGAAATGCCGTAGCCGTCCTCTATGGTGTCTAGGTTGCCGTATTTGAGCGAGTTTACGATAGTGGTAGCCACGAGCGCGCTGCAGCCCGCCGCCGCGCCCATCCAGAGCAGGTCGTGGTTGCCCCACTGTATATCCACCTGATGGTAGCTCTCGAGAGCATCCATTATTATGTGTGCGCCGGGGCCGCGGTCGAAGATATCGCCCACTATGTGCAGCTTATCTATTACCAGGCGCTGGATAAGGCCGCTTATCGCTATGATGAAGTCCTCGGCGCGCTCGGTTTCTATTATGGCGTTCACAACCTCGCGGTTGTAGCCCGCCTGATTGCTGTTGTCCGTCGCGTGCAGCAGCTCCTCTATTATGTATTCAAAACCGCGCGGCAGAGCCTTGCGAACCTTGGATCGCGTGTATTTCGAGGCCGAAACGCGGCAGATTTCAACAAGGCGGCTTATTGTCAGCATCAGCCACTCGCCGTTTATCACTCCCTGCGCCGCCAGCTCGTCGAGCTTGGCCTCGGGGTAGTAGATAAGCGTTGCGAGCATATTCCTCTCGCTCAAGGGCAGCTTGTCCTCGTAGAGCAAATCTATCTTCTCGCGCACCACTCCCGAGGCGTTTTTCAGCATATGCAGAAAGGCCTCGTACTCCCCGTGGATATCGCTTATAAAGTGCTCCGTGCCCTTGGGCAGACAGAGAATGGCCTTGAGGTTTACTATCTCCGTGCAGACCTCGGCTATCGAGGGGTATTCGCGCGCGAGCAATCGCAGGTATTTGAGCTTGTCGTAGCTGTCGCTTGCCTTTTTCATAATTCACCTCGTCTGTTGAGCGTTTAAGAGAAGCTTTTCACTTTAGCGTGGAATCCACGCTAAACGCAGCCGTCAGGCCCTCTCGGGCGAAAATCGCTTTTCCATAAAGGCCACTTTATAGGGTCGGTCGGGGAAGGCTCTGGTGTCCGTTTGTATATAGCCCTCGGAGGAGTAGAGGCGCTTGTGTTTGGCGCTCTCATCGATTATTGTAAGCTCAATGCGCGAGGCGCGAAGCTCGAGCGCGCGCAAGTCGGCAAAGGCCAGCAGCTTCCTCGCAAAGCCACGCCCCCGGTATTCGGGCAGCACGGCCAGCCGATTGAGCAGCAGCGTGCCGTCCTCGAGCGGCTTAAGCTGCACAAAGCCTGCCGGAGCTTTGTTTTCGCTAAGGGAGTACATCTCGGCTCCCGAGTCGAAATCGGCTTCAAGGTCGGAGAGCTTTAAAAAGGCGGCGTTGTGGGGGGCCTTGCTTTCATCGAGCTTGAAGTCCCGCGCGAGCGTTGCGAAGCTCTCGCGGATAAGTTCGGCGAAAAAGGGCAGCTCGCTGCGGTTTACCCTTTTAATCGAGACCGCGCTCATCTTCCCTCCACCAGCGGCTTTACGTAAGAGTTCACCTCGTAAATCACCCTCTCGAGGTCTATGGTCCTTAACTCGCCGTCGTAGAGCACCTTGCCGTTTGCCATAGTAAAGCAGACGTCCGCGCCGCGGGCCGAATAGACGGCCGCCGAGCAGGGGTCGTAGCAGGGCGCGAGGGAGGGAGAGTTCATATCCAGCAGGATGAGGTCTGCTCGAAGTCCGGTTTTAATGGAGCCCCGCTCCTTTTCGCGGCCCAGCGCGTAAGCGCCCTCCACAGTAGCCATTTTGAGCGCCTCGCGCGCGGGCAGGGTCTCGGGCGAGCCGCTCAGGGCCTTTTGCAGCAGCGCGCCGGTCTTCATCTCCGAGATTAGGTCGTAGGAGTTGTTTGAGGAAGCGCCGTCCGTGCCCAGCGCCACCCTGACGCCCGCCCGCTTCAGCGCGGAAATGTCGGCTATGCCGCTGGCGAGCTTTAGATTAGACACCGGGTTGTAGACGGCCGCAACGCCCTTTTCGGCGAGCAGCGCCCTGTCCTGTTCGCTCAGCCAAACACAGTGGGCGGCGGCGCAGCGCAAATCGAAAACGCCGTATTCGTCAAGCGCCGCGGCGGGGGTCTTGCCGCGTCTTTCAAGGCACTCGCGCTGCTCCCTTTCGGTTTCCGAGAGATGGAGCTGCATACCGAAGCCGTGCTTTTGGGCGAACTCGACCTCGAAGGCCCAGCCGCGCGGACCGCTGGTGTATTCCGCATGTATGGAAGCGTCGAGGCGTATCTGCCCGCCTGCGGCCATATGGTAGTCTCTCAAAACCTCGAGCGAGTCGGTGTAGCTTCTGTCCTTTGCGAAATCCGCGTTCTCATCGTCAAACTCCACGAGCGCGTTGCAGGTGTTTAAGTTGAGCCCGCACTCGAGCGCGGCGGCGGCGGTCTCGGCTATATGGAAGTACATATCCGCCGAGGTGGTAACGCCGTTTCTTATGAGCTCCGCCATGCCCAGCAGGGAAGAGGCGCGCACGGCGCGCCTGTCGAGCCTCGCCTCGGCGGGAAAGATTTTCTCGTAGAGCCAGGGGTGCAGCGCCATGTCGTCGGCGTAGCCGCGCATGGAGACCGCCGCGATATGACAGTGCGCGTTTATAAACCCCGGCAGCATGAGCTTGCCTTCGCAGTTTATTGTCTTGAGCGCGCGCTCCTTCGGCTCCTCGGAGGAAATATAAACAATATCGCCGCCGCTCACGCCGACGAAGGCGTTTTCGAGCTGAGGAGCGCCTTCGTCCATCGTTATCGCACGCACCTTTTTAAATAAATAATCCATATGCTCCGAAAAGGGTCTCTCCGACTTGTTCTCTTGTTTATACAATATACCTTATTTTTGTTTATTTTTAAATAGCCTTTTGCAAACGGGAGTGCATTAAGCTTGAGCAGTTCAGGGCCTTTGCCCCCGCCGCAGGCGGGGGCAAAGGCCCTGACTTAAATGTATTGGGCGCTTCAAGCCGCGCTCTTTTACAATAATTCTGCAACTACTTCCCCGAGCCCCCGCGCTTTTCGAGCGCGTTTCTGAGCGCGCGCAGCTCCTCGCGGCTTAAAAGGCGGCACTCGCCGCACTTGAGCGAGCCCAGCCTCAGGGGACCTATTGCCAGCCGCTTGAGGCGTATGACCTCGAGGCCCAGCGCCTCGCACATCCGCCTTATCTCGCGGTTCTTGCCCTCGTTGAGGGCTATCTCGAGAACGGCTCTGTCCGCCGTTTCCTCGGCTACGCGCACGGAGGAGGGCGCTGCGGTCTCCCCCTCGCCTATTGAAACGCCGATTGCGAGCT
>JAUNBN010000181.1 GCA_030527085.1 Oscillospiraceae bacterium | reverse complement strand
GACCGCCAGCAGGGAGTAGAACCAGCCTCTTGTCTGGTCCACGGCCTCGCTTATGAAGTCGGCGGGGAACTGGCTCTCGAAGAGCTCCTTGTTTTCAAAGGGGTAGTGGTGCTGGGCGAAGGGCATCGCGCCGCTGTCGTACCAGCAGTCTATGACCTCGGGCACGCGGCGCATCTCGCCGCCGCACTCGGGGCATTTTATAGTCACCGCATCTATATAGGGGCGGTGAAGCTCTATATCCTCCGGGCAGTCAGATGAGAGCTCCTTCAGCTCGGCGATGCTGCCCACGGCGTGGCGGCAGCCGCAGGAGCACTCCCAAATGGGCAGGGGCGTGCCCCAATAGCGGTTGCGGGAAATTGCCCAGTCCTGAACGTTTTCCAGCCAGTCGCCGAAGCGCCCCTTGCCTATAGAGGGCGGAATCCAGTTTATTGTGTTGTTGTTGGCTATGAGCTCGTCCCTTACGGCCGTCATCTCTATATACCAGCTCTCGCGGGCGTAGTAGAGCAGCGGGGTGTCGCAGCGCCAGCAGAAGGGGTAGCTGTGCTCAAATTTGGGCGCGTCGAAGAGCAGACCGCGCTCATCAAGGTATTTCAATATCTCGGCGTCGGCGTCCTTGCAGAACATGCCCGCCCAGGGCGTTGTCTCGTCCATACAGCCCTTTTCGTCCACGAGCTGGACGAAGGGCAGCTTGTAAAGGCGGCCCAGGCGCGAGTCGTCCTCGCCGAAGGCGGGGGCTATATGGACTATGCCGGTGCCCTCCTCCATCGTGACGTAATTGTCGCAGACGACGTAGAAGGCCTTTTCGCGCGGTTTTACAAAATCGAAGAGCGGCACATACTCGCGCCCCTCGAGGCTCCTGCCCTTAAAGGTCTCGAGCACCTCGGCCTCTTCCCCGAGCAGCTTTTCGGCAAGCGCCAGCGCGAGGATATAAGTCTTGCCGTCCGCAGCCTTTACTCTCGCGTACTCCTTTTCGGGGTGGACGCAGAGCGCGAGGTTGGAGGGCAGGGTCCAGGGAGTAGTGGTCCAGGCGAGGAAGAAGGCCTCGTCGTCCTTCGCCTTAAAGCGCACAACGGCTGATCGCTCCTTTACGTCGCGGTAACCCAGCGCAACCTCGTGGGAGGAGAGCGGCGTTCCGCAGCGCGGGCAGTAGGGCACGGTCTTGAAGCCCTTATAGAGCAGGCCGCGATCGAAGATTTTCTTGAGCGACCACCAGACGGACTCGATATAGCTGTTGTGGTAGGTGACATAGGGGTCGTCCATATCCGCCCAGAAGCCGACGGTGCCGGAGAAATCCTCCCACATGCCCTTGTACTTCCAGACGCTCTCCTTGCACTTTTCAATAAAGGGCGCGAGACCGTATTTCTCTATCTGCTCCTTGCCGTTTATTCCGAGCAGCTTTTCAACCTCTATCTCTACGGGCAGGCCGTGGGTATCCCAGCCCGCCTTGCGCGGAACAAAAGAGCCCTTCATCGCGTGGTAGCGCGGTATGAGATCTTTTACAGCGCGCGTCAAAACGTGGCCTATATGAGGCTTGCCGTTGGCCGTGGGCGGGCCATCGTAAAAGACATAGGAATCGCCCTTGTCCCTTATCTCGTTGCTCTTTTCAAAGATGTTATTCTCGTTCCAGAACTCGACCGTCTCGCGCTCCCTTTTGATAAAGTCGCGGTTTGGGTTTACCTCTTTGTACAGCATTCTCTTCTCCTCATTCCTCTTTAAAGCTCAATTTTTTTCCTGCACATCAAAGCCCCGTCCCGATAAGGGACGAGGCGCTTTTAGCACTGAAACCACCCTTACGACATACTAATATATGTGTTCCCGGTAACGGCGGGAAGGCCGTCGGCGTCTACTCGAGTTTAAAGCAAAGCTCTTTCGGGCCGCGACTCGGGAGTGATTTTCGCATCCACTTAACTCGAGCGCCGCCTTTCACCACACGCGGCTCGCTTGAAGCTCCTTTTAGGGCGCTACTGTCTCCGTCACAGTCGTTTTATCTGGGTATTTATTTGCCGTATTAGCTTAACACTCCGTGCGGGAATAGTCAATACGCTTCGGGAGTGTGAAGTGCCCCTTTTGCGTACTGTTTCACTGTCTTTCCCCTGACTTCGGCGAGGGAAAGGCAGCAGCATACCCGCTTTAGGCCCGCTCCCCGGGAGCGGGCGGAGAGCGCGTTCAGCGCTGCATTTCACGCCGGCGCTATCTTGTCTATCGCCGCGAGCTCGTCGTCCCAGAAGGAGAGGCTTTCCAGCGCCTTTACGTTCTCCTCTATCTGGGAGGGCTTGGAGGCGCCTATGAGCGCGCTTGTCACCCCCTCGCGCAGAACCCAGGCGAGAGCCATCTGCGCGAGCGTCTGTCCGCGCGAGCGAGCTATTTTATTCAGCGCCTCTATCTGCTCGAGCCTCTCGCCGTTTATGGACTCGCGCTTTAAAAAGCGCCCGTCGCGCGCCGCGCGGCTGTCCGCGGGTATGCCGTAGAGGTAGCGCTCGCTCAAGAGCCCCTGCGCCAGAGGGGAAAAGACTATAAGCCCCTTATCCTCATTTTTGTTCGCAGCTAAAAGACCGTTTTTCTCAATTTTGCGATCGAAGATGGAATAGCGGTTCTGATTGATTACATAGGGCGTGCCCTGCCGCTTAAGTATCTCGGCGGCCCTCAGCATCGTCTCGCCGTCGTAGTTCGAAAGGCCGATATACAGTGCCTTGCCGCTTCGCACTATTGAGTCCAGCGCGCCCATCGTCTCCTCGAGCGGCGTTTCGGGGTCCATACGGTGGTGGTAGAAGATATCGACATAATCAAGCCCCAGTCGCAGGAGGCTTGAATCCAGTCCCGATATCAAATGCTTGCGCGAGCCCCAGTCGCCGTAGGGGCCCTCCCACATATGGTAGCCCGCCTTCGTGCTGATTATCAGCTCGTCGCGGTACTGCGCCAGCTCCTCGCGGACTATGCTCCCGAAATTCAGTTCGGCCGCGCCCGGACCGGGGCCGTAGTTGTCGGCGAGGTCGAAGTGAGTTATACCCAAATCGAAGGCTGTGAAGCACAGGCGCTTCATGTTGTCGTAATCGCAGTCCGCGCCGAAATTGTGCCAGAGGCCCAGCGAAAGGCGCGGCAGCTTGAGGCCGCTTTTGCCGCAGCGCGCGTAACTCATAAGCGAATATCTGTTGTCGTCCGCAAGGTAGTCCATAGCCGCCCCTCCTTTTTTATAATATTACCATAAGAGCTCTATCGGGGGCAACCGCCGGATTTCAGACGGACGTGCCCCTGTTGCGGCTTTTCGCAGTATTCCCCCGCTCTCGCTCCATCTCCCATTCAGGCGGAAGCGCCCCGTTTGCGCGAGCTGTTTCATATTTCCCCGCACTTGGCGCAAATAAACGCTTTTCGTCGCCCCCCGTTTCGACTTTGACTGTGCCTCTCTTCTGTGTATAATAGGATTCGCCCTGCAAAGTCTGGCCTTTTTAG
>JAUNBN010000002.1 GCA_030527085.1 Oscillospiraceae bacterium | reverse complement strand
CGAAGGACGCTTAACCTGCTTTTTGCCGTTTTCGGGGCCTTTTTGCTCTTCTACCTCTGCTACCAGATATACATGGCCGTTTCGCCCAGCTACAAGACCGAGATAGCCGTCTGGACAAGCGTTTCGGACAGCGTTCAGGTAGATGGGCTGGTGTTGCGCGACGAAACGGTGGTCGAGGCTGAGGCGGGCAGCCTTTTGGGTTATCGCTTCGCCGACGGGGAAAAGGTGCCCAGCGGCGCGGTTATTGCGGACGTTTATTCGAGCGCCGCCGACGCCGAGCGAGCGCGCGTTTACGAAAAACTCTCGCTCGCCGCGGAGACCTACCTCAAGGCCGCGGATCGCGGCCGAACGGCGGGCTCAAATCTGGAGAGCCTGCGCTCGCGCATCTATCAAAACCTTTCCTCGCTCTCAAGCGAGCTTGCTCTGCAAAGCTTCCCCGAGGCATATGAGGACTCCCTGGAGCTTATAGACCTGCTCGCAAGCTATATCTACGCCTCGGGCGGGAGCGCCGATTTTTCCGTGGCGCTGAGCGAGGCGCAGGCCGACATGGACGCGCTGGGGAGCGTCGCCGCCTCGTCTCAGATAGTTACGCCCGTAGAGGGCTATTTCATCTCCTACATAGACGGCTACGAAACGCTGCCGGGCTTAGAGAGCGCGCTCGAAGCCTCCGCTTCGCAGATAGCCTCGCTTATAAAGGGAGAGGCAGGGGAGATAAGCGCGGCCGAGGGCTGCAAGCTCGTCTCGGACTACCGCTGGTACTTTGCCGCGCTGCTTAATGAGGCTACGGCTGAAAGGCTCGAGGAGGGTGAGAGCCTGAGCGTGGATTTCAGTTTTTCCGCGGTTGAGCCCCTGCCGATGGAGCTGCTGCGCCTCGAGGCGCTGGGGGAGGGCGAGTGGCTGGCAGTGCTCGAGTGCGATTATTTGACCTCCGCGCTCTGCGCCCTGAGGCTCGAGAGCGCGCGAATCAACTTTTCGAGCTACAGCGGGGTAAAGGTCTCGCGCTCGGCGCTGCGGCTGGTGGACGGCGAGCTTGGGGTCTACATAAAGTACGGCTCGCAGGTGCGCTTTCGCATGGTGGAGGTAATTTACGAGACCGACGACTATGTTATCTCCGAGGTGGGAGAGACCGATTCGGGTCTGCTCGCGCTTTACGACGAGATAATCGTTGAGGGCCGCGACCTCTACGAGGGCAAGCAGCTCTGAGCTTATCCCGTCGAAGACGGAGAAAATATAGTTAAAAAGAGCGAAGCGGAAGCAGCTCTCTCAGAAATATTGACAGGGTGCGTTCAATATCGTTTTCCCCGCCTTCGGCGGGGAAAACCCGGTAAAAAAGAGCGAGGCGGGGGCGCCGCTTTTCAGAAATATTGACATTTATCGAAAGATATATGATAATACAAGTTGATAGTTTATAAGGTTTAATACTTTGAAAAACAGCAGCGAGCGGAGGTCAAAATGAGCTTAACATCAAAGATAGGCCGCCTTTTCGGTTTTGAAGACGAGCCCGATGACGATATGGAGCTGGACGACGATTCCAAGGGCGTCGGCGATTACGACGACCAGGCCTTTGTCTCCAAGAAAGCCTCCAAAAAGGATGGCAAGATACTGAACGTGAACGCCACCACTCAGCTTGAGGTAGTTTTGGTCAAGCCCGAGCGTTTTGACGACGCGAGCAGCATTGCCGACCACCTCAACAACCGCCGAACCGTTGTGCTCAATCTCGAATCCACCGAGAAAAATGTGTCGCGCCGTCTGGTGGACTTCCTCTCGGGAGTGGCTTACGCCAACGACGGCCAGATAAAGCGGGTTGCCAACAGCACCTTTATAATAACGCCCTATAACGTAGGCATTATGGGCGATTTGCTCGACGAGCTCGAGAGCTCGGGCGTATATTTCTAATTTAAACATCAGGGCGCAAAAGCCCAGGAGGAGCAGCAATGTTTACACCCCAGGAAATTCGAGATACCGAGTTCGAGCGCGTCAGCAGAGGCTACAACTGCGACGACGTTGACGGCTTTTTGTCCCAGATAGCCGAGCAGATAGAGGGTCTTATCGCCGAAAAGGACGCCGCCGAGAAGCGGGCGCGCGAGGCCGAGGAGAAGTACGACAGCATGCGAGAGGACAGCGACGCGCTGCGCGCAGTACTCGTTACGGCCGAGAAGATGAAGGAGCAGATGCTCAGCGAGGCCCGCGAACTCAGCGACCGCACCATAACGGAGGCCACCCAGAGAGCTCAGCAGCTCGTTTCCGACGCCCAGCTCCAGAGCGACACCATTGTCGGCGAGATTGCCGCCAAGTCCGCGGCTGAGGAGGCCACCCTTAAAACGCTTAAAAAGCAGGTTTCCGATTTCAAGAACACCGTGCTCAACCTCTATAAGACCCACCTCGAGACCTTGAGCGAGCTGCCCGAGGATGACAGCGCCGAGGTCGAGAGCGATTACAGCGCCGAGGAGGCTCACGCCGCCGTGAGCGCTGCCGCGGATGAGGCTCCCGCTGAGGCCGCCCCCATGGAGGAGAGCTTCGGAGCGCCGGGCCTTGAGCTTCCCCCTGTGCCGCAGCCCGAGAGCGCAGGCGGCGACTTCTCCTTCCCCGACTTCGGCGAGGCGAAGCCCGCCGAGGCGGCGGAAAAGCCCGCCGAGGGCGAGGCCCCCGCGGCCGCCTTCTCCTTCTCAGCGCCGGAAAGCGACAAAAACCGCTTTGGCAAGCTCGATTTCGGCGACAGCTTCACCTTCGGGGCCGACTGAGCGAGAGCGGCGCGCAACAGAATAAATATGCCCTAAAAGCGCAGTATAGCGCTGCCGGGCTTCAACGGGCATTTCCTTTTCGGAATGCCCGTTGTTTGAGAGTTTGAGTTGTAAAGGAGGCCGAAATGCTGTCTTCAGCGCTTATAATAATCGCGCTCGCGGCTCTGGACCGGGGCTCCAAGGTTCTGCTGGGCGCGCTGCTGGCGGACGGCTCGCGCCGCGTCCTCATCGAGGGCGTGCTGGGCTTGAGGCTGCTCGAGGGCGGCAACACCGGCGCGGCCTTCGGCCTCTTTCAGAACGGAACCGTATTTTTAATAATCGTAACGCTGCTTATGATAATGGCGCTGCTCTACGCCCTGTTTTTCAAGCGCTTCAGCTCACCCTGGCTGCGCTGCTCGGCCCTGCTCATAACGGCGGGGGGCATAGGCAACCTCTACGACCGCATAGCCTACGGCAGCGTTACGGATTTCATCGAATTTCTGTTTATTGAATTCCCCGTATTCAACTTGGCCGATTGCTACGTCACGGTGGGCGCGGCGGTGGTTATAATCTGGCTGCTTTTCGCGGGAAAGAACGCGGAGATTTTTCTTCGAACCGAGGTTGAAAACTCAGGCACGCAGAGCGCAAGCGAGGACGGCGATGACGGAAAAAGCGTCTGAGCTGCTGCGCTTCGAGGCGCTGCCTGAGGACGAGGGCGAGAGGCTGGACAGCTTTACGGCAGAGAGGGCCTCGGGTCTCTCGCGAACGGCGGCGGCAAGACTTGTCGAAGAGGGCGCGGTGCTCTTAAACTCCGCCGCGGCCTTGAAGAACAGCCGCCTCAAGGCGGGAGACATAGTTGAGCTCAAATTGCCCGAACCCGTCTCCTGCAAGGCCGAGCCCCAGAATATAGAGCTGGACGTCGTCTACGAGGACGGTGAGCTCATAGTAGTAAACAAGCCCAAGGGCATGGTCGTCCACCCGGCGGCGGGCAACCCCGACGGCACGCTCGTAAACGCGCTTCTCTACCACTGCGCGGGCAGGCTTTCCGGCATAAACGGCGTTTTGAGGCCGGGGATAGTCCACCGCATAGACAAGGACACGAGCGGGCTGCTGGTGGTCGCCAAGACCGACGAGGCCCACCGCTGTCTGGCCGGCCAGATAGCCGAGCACAGCGTAACACGCCTTTACGAGGCCATAGCCCACGGCGGCTTTAAGAGCGAGAACGGCACGGTAAACGCCCCGATAGGCCGAGATAAGCGCGACAGAAAGAAGTTCTGCGTGTGCGAGAGCAATTCCAAGCCCGCCGTGACCCACTACGAGCTGCTTGCGGACTACGGGGCCTACAGCCGCCTGAGGCTGAGGCTCGAAACCGGCCGCACGCATCAGATAAGGGTTCATATGGCGTATATCGGCCATCCGCTGGCCGGCGACAGAGTCTACGGTCCCAAAAACACGCCGAAGGAACTTTGCGGCCAATGCCTGCACGCGGGAACGCTGGGCTTTATTCACCCCTCGAGCGGGCGTTATATCGAGTTTACAAGGGAGCCTCCCGGCTGGTTTTTGGATTTCGAGGCCGGGCTTAAAGGAAAGGTGAGGGCTGATGGCTGAAAACATAAAGCAGATGCTGGTGGTTAGCGATATCGACGGCACGCTCTTGAGGGCGGGCTGCGGGATACCGCTTGAGAACATGGACGCGGTTGAGCGCTTTGTAGAGCGCGGCGGCCGCTTCACCGTCGCAACGGGGCGCATGGAGCAGTCGGTGCGCGGCTATCTGCCTTGGCTGCCGCTCTCCGCGCCCGCCGTGCTCTGCGGCGGCGCGCTCATTTACGACTTTGAGAGCAACAAGGCGCTTTACGAACGCACGCTGGAAAGCGGCGCGCGCGAGCTCGTGCGCGAGCTCATGGAGCAGTTCCCAAAGCTCGGGATAGAAGTATGTGCGCGGGGAGATAGTCGTTTCGCGCATGAATGCCGTCGTAGACGAGCACATGCGCCTCGAGCACATGCCCTACACCCTTGCGGACTTCGACTCCCTCGCCGACGGCTGGTATAAGGTCGTATTTGCGGGCGAGGCGGCGGAGGTAAATATGCTCAGCGCTCTGGTGGACAAGAGCATCCCCTTAGACGAGCGCTTTCGCCGCTGCACCTTCGTGCGCAGCTCGGACAGCTGCTTCGAGATGGTGCCCCCGAACGTGAACAAGGGCTCGGGGCTTCGCAAGCTCGCCGAGATACTGAAAACGCCGATGAGCGACACCGTAGCCATAGGCGACTACTACAACGACATTGCCATGCTCGACGCCGCGGGCTATTCCGCCGCCGTTGCCGACGCTCCCGCCGAGGTTCGCGCCTTTGCGGACGTTTCGGTGAAAGCCTGCCTTATGGGAGGAGTGGCCGAGCTGCTCGAATCGCTGGATTCGCTCTGCGCCGGTTACGAGCAGATGAAATTCGAGCTGGACGCCGAGGCGGAGGAATAGGGCTTGAGCCTGGAGCTTAGAAAAACCGACAGAAGAAGCCCCGAATACAAAGAAATGCGCCGCCTTTACAAGGCGGCCTTTCCGCCTGCGGAGCGCGCGCCCTTTTTTCTGCTCGCCGCGAAAGCGAGGCATAAGAATGTGGACTGGCTGGGCATATACGAGGACGGGTGCTGGGCGGGCTTTTTCTATGTCATCACGAGCGGCGATTTGGCTTATCTCTTTTATTTCGCGGTAAGCGAGGCCGAGCGCGGCAGGGGCTGCGGCAGGCGGGCGCTCGAGGCGCTCAAACGGAAATACAAGGAGAAGCGGCTCTTCCTCGCCGTGGAGGCGCTCGAGAAGGAAGAGGAGAACTACCCCGATCGAGTGAGACGCAAGCGTCTTTACCTAAACTGCGGTTTTGAGGATTTGAAGCTCAAGCTCAAGGAGGGCGAGGTAGTTTATGAGATGCTGGGTCTTGGCGGCCGCGTTACAGCCGCGGAGTATAAGGCGCTTATAAGCTCCTGGACCGGCCCGCTGCTGGGCCGGCTGATAGATATGCGGGTTCTCGCTCCCGCCGAATGAGAGGCGCGGCGCAGTTGCAAGGCTTTGCGCCCTCGACGGAAGAGGTACAGCGTTAAACCCGCGTTTGGTTTGCTCCCCAAAAATCAGCGGCGTTTTCCATAAAGAATAGCGCTTTTCGCACAAAAAAGCGCTAAAGTGTTGATTTTAGCTTTCGCTCCTTCAATTAGTCTCCGAAGAGCTTTTTTATCCTGTCCGAGAAGCTCTTGCGCTTCTCGTAGTTTCTGTCCACGGAGAGCGCGGCCTCAAACTCCTCGAGCTCCTTGCGCTGCTCGCGCGAGAGCTTTTTCGGAACCTCTATCTGCACCGTTACATACTGGTCTCCGCGCTGGCGCGCGTTGCTCACATGGGGTATGCCCTTGCCCTTGAGGCGGAAGACCGCGCCGGGCTGGGTGCCGTCGGGAACGGTGAACTTTATCTTGCCGTCTATCGTGGGCACCACTATCTCCGCGCCGAGCACCGCCTGGGCGTAGCCTATGGGCACCGTAACGTAAACGTCCTGCCTCTCCCTTTCAAACAGCGCGTCCGGCCTCACGGACACGACGCAGATAACGTCGCCGTTGGGGCCGCCGTTTGTTCCCGCGTCGCCGCGCGAGCGCAGCTGAAGGCTCTGCTCGTCGTCTATGCCCGCGGGCACGTTTACCTCTACCTTGCGCTTGACGCGCAGCCTGCCCTGACCGGAGCACTTCTGGCAGGGCTTTTCAACTATCTTGCCGCGCCCCGCGCACTTGGGACAGGGCTTAGTGGAGCGAACTACCGTGCCGAACATGCCGCGCTGCTGCACCGTGACGTAGCCCGTGCCGCCGCACTCGTCGCAGGTAACGGGGCTTGTGCCCTTCGCCGCGCCGGAGCCGGAGCATTCGGGGCAGGTCTCGAGCACGTTTATGTTTATGGTCTTGGTGCAGCCGTGCGCCGCCTCCATAAAGCTCAGAGGCAGGCTCACGCGCACGTCTCCGCCGCGGCGTGGCGCGTTGGCGTTGCTCGCGCGGCGCGCAGAGCCACCGCCGAAGCCCCCGAAGCCCCCGAAGAAGGAGCCGAAGATATCGCCCAAATCGTCCATATCGAAGCCGCCGCCGTAGCCGGGGCCGTAGCCGCCGCCCGCGCCGTAGGTGGAGTCCACTCCCGCGTGGCCGAACTGGTCGTACTTCGCGCGTT
This sequence comes from Oscillospiraceae bacterium, assembly GCA_030527085.1. GTDB lineage: Bacteria > Bacillota > Clostridia > Oscillospirales > Ruminococcaceae > JAUNBN01. The sequence continues at coordinate 13,525 of JAUNBN010000002.1, read as the reverse complement.
TTTCCTTATCCGAAAGTATCTCGTAGGCCTCGCCGAGCTCCTTGAACTTGGCCTCGGCCGCCTTGTCATCGGGGTTCAGGTCGGGGTGGTATTTCTTCGCGAGCTTGCGGTAGGCCGTTTTTATCTCGTCCTCCGTAGCCGTTCGGTTAACGCCCAGAACCTCGTAATAATCTCTCTTCTGCGCCATAAACTATGTTCCCTTTATTCGGCTTTAGGGCGGGTTTTCGCCCGCCCTTTCAAGCCGTTCAGATTAATTCCCTCACTCGACGTCGGTGTAATCCGCGTCTACAACTCCGTCGTCCGGCGCGCCGCCCTGAGGCTGGCCGCCCGAAGCGTCCGCAGCATCCTCGGGCCCATAGGTGTGCGGCTCCTCGCCGCCCTGCGGCGCGTTCTGCGCGTAGACCTTGGAGCTCACCTCGTAGAGCTTCTGCTCGAGCGCCTCGCGCTTTTGCTTCATGCCCTCCTGAGAGTTGTTCGCTATCTCCTGCCGAAGCTCCGCTATGCGCGTTTCGAGCTCGCTCTTGTCGGCGGCGTCTATCTTGCCCTCGAGGTCTTTTATGAGCTTTTCGGCCTGATAGGCGGCGCTGTCGGCCGCGTTCTTGTTCTCTATCTCCTCGCGGGCGCGCTTGTCGCTCTCGGCGTACTGCTCGGCCTCGCGGACGGCCTTGTCGATGTCGTCCTTGCTCATGTTGGTAGAGCTGGTTATCGTTATATCCTGAGCTTTGCCGGTGCCGAGGTCCTTTGCGCTTACATGGACTATGCCGTTCGCGTCTATATCGAAGGTTACCTCTATCTGCGGAATGCCGCGCGGCGCGGGCGCTATGCCGTCGAGGCGGAACATGCCCAGCGTCTTGTTGTCGCGGGCCATCTCGCGCTCGCCCTGAAGGACGTGTACCTCAACGGTGGTCTGCCCGTCGGCGGCCGTGGAGAAGATTTGGCTCTTCTTGGTCGGTATGGTGGTGTTGCGCTCAATTATCTTGGTGGAGATGCCGCCCTCGGTCTCTATGCCCAGAGACAGCGGGGTCACGTCCAGCAGCAGCAGGCCCTTTACGTCGCCGCCGAGCACGCCGCCCTGAATGGCCGCGCCTATTGCCACGCACTCGTCGGGGTTGATGCCCTTGAAGGGCTCCTTGCCGCCGAGCATCTTCTTTACGGCCTCCTGCACGGATATCATTCGCGTGGAGCCGCCCACAAGCAGTACCTTGTCAAGCTTGTCGGCGGTGAGGCCCGCGTCGGAGAGCGCCTGCCTCATCGGACCCAAGGTCTTTTCGACCAAATCGGCCGTGAGTTCATCGAACTTGGCGCGCGTGAGCGTCATGTCCAGATGCTTGGGGCCGCTCGCGTCCGCGGTTATAAAGGGCAGATTTATCTGAGTTGAGGTGACGCCCGAAAGCTCTATCTTGGCCTTTTCGGCGGCCTCTTTGAGGCGCTGGAGCGCCATCTTGTCGTTTCTGAGGTCTATGCCGTTTTCCTTCTTGAACTCGTCGGCCATATAGTCTATAACGCGCTGGTCGAAGTCGTCGCCGCCCAGACGGTTGTTGCCCGCCGTGGCGAGAACCTCCTGCACACCGTCGCCCATCTCGATTATCGAGACGTCGAAGGTACCGCCGCCGAGGTCGTAGACCATTATCTTCTGATCGTTTTCCTTATCGACTCCGTAGGCCAGCGCCGCGGCGGTGGGCTCGTTGATAATGCGCTTTACGTCGAGGCCCGCTATGGTGCCCGCGTCCTTGGTGGCCTGGCGCTGGGCGTCGTTGAAGTAGGCGGGGACGGTTATAACAGCCTCGCTCACCTTCTCGCCCAGATAGGCCTCCGCGTCCGCCTTGAGCTTCTGCAGTATCATGGCGCTTATTTCCTGCGGGGTGTAGGCCTTGCCGTCTATATCGACTTTGCGGTCGGAGCCCATATCGCGCTTAATCGAGCTTATGGTACGCTCAGGGTTCGTTATGGCCTGACGCTTAGCAGTGTTGCCCACCATGCGCTCGCCGCTCTTTGAGAAGGCCACTACGGAAGGCGTGGTGCGCGCTCCCTCCGCGTTGGGGATAACTACGGGCTCGCCGCCCTCCATGACCGCCACGCAGCTGTTGGTTGTTCCGAGGTCTATTCCTATTATTTTAGACATAATGCTGTTTCTCCTTTTCCTTATACCTGATTTATATATAAAGCCTTTAGGCTAGCTCGCCACCGCTACCATCGCGGGGCGTATGACACGCTCGCCGAGCCTGTAGCCCTTTTGCAGCACCCTCGTAACCGTTCCCGAAGGGTGCTCCTCGTCGGGCTCGTCGCTGGCGACGGCGTTGTGCCTTGTGGGGTCGAAATCGGCTCCGAGAGCCTCTATCTCCTCAAGGCCTATATTGGCGAAAGCGTTTTCAAACATGGCCAGGGTCATTATAAGACCCTTTTTATATTCGGCGTCCGAGCACTCGGCCTCGGCGGCCCGCTCGAGCGCGTCCACGGCGGGCAGAAGCTTTTCCAGCGCCCCCGCGGCCCCGAAGCTCGCGCTCTCGCGCTTTTCGCGCTCGGTGCGCTTGCGGTAGTTGTCGTATTCGGCGGCGGTGCGCAGCAGCTTGTCTTTTGCGTCCTCCAGCTCGCTTTGCAGCGCCTCTAGCTCCTTTTCAAGCGGGTCCCGGGCTTCTTCGGCGCTTTCGGCTTCCTCAGCCGTGTCCTCAGCCTGTGCCTGCTCCTCGTCCCTTATTTCTTCCTCGAGCTCCTCGGGAGCTGCCTGCTCGGGGTTTATGCCGTCCATTTTTTTCTTTTCGTCTTTACCCATTCCTACTGCCTTTCTTTACGCGGGGTTCGTGAGCATGGCGCTTATCTCGTCGCGGAAGCAGCTTATGCGCGGTATGAGCCAGCTGTAATTCATTCTAACCGGCCCGGCCACCGCGAGCGCTCCGTGCCGCCCGCCCTGCGCGCGGTATCTACCCACTATAACGCCCAGGCTCTCAAAGCCCGCCGCGCCCCGCTCGTCGCCCACAAAGACCTTGAGCGGCTCGCCGGGGTCGAGGTAGGCGCTTATGGCCTCGGCGTCCGAAAAGAGCTCCATGAGCTCTTTAAGCTTCGATTCCAGCTCCGGGAAGGCCAGCAGCTTCTCGCGCCCCTCAGTGTAGACCCTCACGTCCGCGGCGCTCTTTATTATGGCGCTCACGGCCGAGGCGACGGGCGCGAAGGCCGCTTTTTCAACTCCCAGCGCCTCGCGCACCTCATCAGTGCGCTCCTCACTCATGTCCTCCGCGGAGACGAAGCAGAGCCTGGAGTTGAGCTGGGCCGCCAGTTCTTTGAGCTTTTCGTCCGAAAGTTCCTCGCGCAGGCGGCAGACTCTCGTCTTGACCCCGCCGGCGCTTGTGACGCCCAGTATAGCTATATTGTACTTGCCTGTCTTAAAGGTCTGGAAGTGGCTTATCTGCACGTTGCCGCCGCGCGGGGTAGTCGTTATTGCGGCAAGGCCCGTCATATCCGCCAGAAAGCGCGCGGCCTCGTCCGCAGCGCGGTCTGGGTCGCTGTCCATCGCCTCCACCGCGCTCTTTATATACTCGCGCTCCTCTTTAGCGAGCGCCCTGACGCTCATGAGGTTCTCCACATAGTAGCGGTAGCCCTCGGTAGTGGGGACGCGCCCCGCGGAGGTGTGCGGCTGGGCGAGCAGGCCCATTCTCGTGAGCTCGGCCATCTCGTTGCGCAAAGTAGCTGTCGAGACGGAAACGCCCTCGAGGAAGTCGCTCAAGATGCGGGAGCCAACAGGGTCGCCGGTGCCGGTATACAGCGCGACGATTTGGGCGAGTATCTGCCTCTTGCGCCTGCTTATATCCATTGCTTCAGCGGCCTCCCTTTCTTTTTAGCACTCTCGCTTCACGAGTGCTAATATCATAATACACCGTTTTCTGGATTTGTCAACACTTTTCCAAAATAATTTTGCGCCTGAAAGGGAGTGTCCGAGAGCGTGTTCAGTGCTTCGGTTCCCCGCCTTACGCGCTGCCCTTATTATTATAAAGTTTGCCTGTAAAATACATATATTATAGCTCCCTACCGCGAGGGAGCGGCTTTAAGCGCTGCATTCCCCCGCCTTCGGCGCAACCTCATTAAGTCAGGGTGTTCTTCCCCGCCTCCGGCGGGAAAGAACACCCTAAGCAGCACGCGCAGCCGAGCCGGAACGTACGGGCATATAGCTTCAACTGCCTCTTTCACTGCTCGAGCTAAATGACATTGACCTTCGGCGGGGAAAATACAGCGAACAGCCGACGCAGTCGCGGCTCTCTCAACGCAAAAGCCCTCGCCGCACATAATGCGGCGGGGGCAGGTTTATTCTATTGCGTCAGGGGATTTTAAACCCCCGCGTCAAGTCTTACACAAAGGGATTGTAATAGCGCCCGTGATTTACGAGTGTCAGCAGCGCCGAGAGCAGCAGCACCAGAGCGCTCGCGGCTATGACGGCTATGTCTGCCGCTTTAAAGGGGTTGGCGGCGTACCAGCTGCGCTTTTTGAGCTTGCCGAAGCTTCTGAGTTCCATGGCGTTGGCTATGGTCTCTATTCGCGTCATGCTCGTCATAATGAGCGGGAAGATGATAGTCGCCGCGTTCTTAAGGCGCTTGAAAAAGCGCTCCTTTTTCGTCATCTCAACGCCACGCGCCTGCAGCGCCAGCGAGATGTCGTGGTATTCGCGCTGGATATCGGGTATGTAGCGCAGCGCGAGCGAGACGGAATAGGCCACCTTGTAGCTCACGCCGATGCGGTTTAAAGAGGCCGCGAACTCGCTGGGGTCGGTAGTTGAAACAAAGAGTATGACGAGCGGTATCATCGCGAGGTATTTCAGCACGACGTTTAGCTGGTAAAAGAGCTGCTCCTGAGTGAGATAAATATCGCCGACAAGGCGGCATATCTCGTGGCGCGCGCCGTAAATTGAAACTCCGTGCTCCGGCTCGAAGACGAAGATGAGCAGGTTGTTGAGCACCATAAAGACAAAGGTGAACCAGAGCATGGCGGAAACGTCGCGCAGGCGTATCTTCGAAACGCCGAACATCGCGAAGGACAGAATCGCGAGCGCGGCGAGCAGACGGGTGTCGAAGGTGGTCATGCCCGCGAAGGAGAGAAGCAGCAGCGCGGAGAGCTTTGTTGCTCCCGCAAGTCTGTGGACGGGCGAATTCCTCGGGAGGTAGTTGAAAAGATTAGTCATCTGCCGCGCGCCTCCCTGTCGCAGTCGATAAAGCGCTGGACAAAGGCCGCCGGCTCCTCAAGGCCGCAGCGCACCGCCAGAGTAAAAAGCGAGGTCTCTTTGAGGCTGGCCGTCTTGATTATTGCGGGGTCGCTCAAGACCCTCGCGGGGCTCTCATCGCAGACTATTTTCCCGTCCGCAAAGACCACGGCGCGCGGCGAGTATTCCAGCATCAAATGCATATCGTGCGTTATCATAACAATGGTAACGCCGCTGCGGTTGAGCTCCATTAAAAACTCCATTATCTCGGTGTAATGCTTGAAATCCTGCCCCGCCGTGGGCTCGTCGAGAATGATTATCTCAGGCTGCATCGCTAGAATAGAGGCTACGGTCACGCGCTTCTTCTGCCCGTAGCTCAGGGCCGAGACAGGCCAGTTCCTGAAGGGGTAGAGCCCGCAGACTTTAAGCGCGCTTTCGACGCGCTCCTTGACTTCCGCTTCGGGCAGGCCGTCCAGCGTCAGCGCAAGGCCCACCTCCTCGGCTATCATGCTCTTGGAAATCATCTGATTGGGGTTCTGCATAACATAGCCTATGTGCTCCGCGCGCTCCTTTACAGTCAGCTCCGCGAGGTCCTGCCCCAAAAGCGCCATGCTTCCCCGATCGAGCTTTTCAAAGCCGCAGACAAGCTTTGAGAAGGTGGATTTGCCCGCGCCGTTTTGGCCGACTATGCACATCACCTCGCCGCGGCTTAAAGCGAGGCTGACGCCGCTTAGAGCCTCCTTGCCGTTGGGGTAGCTGAAGCTCACGTTTTCGGCGGAGAAGAACTCCTCCCCGCGCTCCCTTTCGGGAGCGGGCGGAGTTCTCAAAAACCAGTCGCGCACCTTTCGCCGCGCCGCTTCATTCAGCTCTACCGTCTCGATATGCTGAGGGCGCATTTCGGGACTGAGCTCCACTCCCGCGTATTTGAGGGCGGTGATATAAAGCGGCTCACGCAGGCCGTTTCGGGTGAGCAGTCCGCTGCAGAGCAGCTCGGCCGGGGAGAGGTCGGCTACTATGCGCCCGTCGTAGACGAGCACAACTCTGTCCACGTCGCGGTGCAGCACGTCCTCTATGCGGTGTTCTATTATAATAACGGCCGCGTTCGTCTTCTTGTGAATTTCGTCTATGAGCTCTATGGCCTGCTTGCCAGTCGCGGGGTCGAGATTCGCCAAGGGCTCGTCGAAGAGCAGCACCGAGACCTCGTCCACCATAACTCCCGCGAGCGAAACGCGCTGCTTCTGCCCGCCAGAAAGCTCGTGCGGCGCGTGGTGCAGAACGGAAGTCACGGAGACCTCGTCCGCGACGGCGGCCACCCGTTTTACCATCTCGTCCTTGGGAACGCAGTCGTTTTCGAGCGCGAAGGCTATGTCCTCGGCGACGGTGAGCCCTATGAACTGTGCGTCCGAGTCCTGCAAAACGGTGCCTACGGTCTTCGAAATTTCAAAGAGGGAGAGCTCGCTCGTAGGCCGGCCGCCGAGCAGCAGCTCGCCGGTCATCTCGCCGCGCAGCGAAAAGGGAATCAGCCCGTTTATGCAGTGCGCCAGAGTGGATTTGCCCGAGCCGGAGGGCCCGGCGATAAGCAGCTTTTCCCCCGGGCGGACGCTTAAGTTTATATCGTAAAGCGTCGGCTCCGCCTGCGCGTCGTACTGGAAGCCGAAGTTTTTGAATTCGATTATCGCGTCTTGCGGCATTGGCATACCATCCGTAAACAAGAAATGGAGGACGCCGGGCGCGAGTGTTCCCGCGCCCGAATGTCCCCCTTTAGCGGTCTAAATCTTACGATTCCTTCTTGAGGCTGCCCTTGTCGGGAATGGCCTTCGCCCAGGCGAAGCAGAGCAGCGTGCCCACTATGGCGGTGGTTACTATATTGCTCGCCGCCGCTACGAGACCCTGCACAAAGACCTTGTTGGCGGGCTCGCTGTAGATGATGATGTCGAGTACGGGCGCTACGACTATCCACGCCGCGGCGTGGCCGATGGCCTGGCAGATGTTGAAGTTGATGGCCCCCTTCTTGCCGAACTGGCCGAAGGAGAGACGGGTGCGGTTTCCGAGCATGCCTACGAAGAGGCCGAAGAGCGCGGAAGCGATAACCCAGCTCCACCAGATGCCCCAGCCCCAGCTGAGGTCAATAAGGAAGTGGCCGATGAGGCCTATAAGGCAGCCCGCGATGGGGCCGAAGAGCGCGGCCATGAAGGCCAGCAGGCCGTACTGGATGCTGATGGTCACGTTGGCGATGGGGCTCGGAATCGCTACAAAGCGGCCGAGCACAAAGAACAGGGCGGCGCCTATGCCTATGGCGACGATGGTCTTGACGTTAACTTTCCACATAATGCATTATTCTCCTCTTTTTTATTATCTTCGCGGGGCTTTCCCCGTTCCGAGCGGTTTAAAAGGGCGAGGGGCCTACGGAAATATGCCAGCTTGTCCCCGTGCCGATATTGTAGGCTCTCGCGAAGGAGCCCTGGTTGATGGCTACGGCTACAAAGTCCAGCGAGTTTATATAGGCGAGCGGCTCGCCCACGGACACGTCCGCGAAAGAGCGCCCAAAGGTCATGACGTTGCGGTAGAGCCCGCGCGTGTCGTTGCGTATGGTCACCTGAACGCGCTGGCCGTAATCTATGCCCAGCGTTTTAAAGAGGCTGTGGGGTATATTCGTCCAGATGCTGCCGAAGCGTATGTCCAGAACGTCGATGGTCCCGTGGATAACTCCGTCCTCGACGACGGGGTCTACTACGGGGAGCGTTTCTAGCGAGTCCGTCGGTATCTGCGGGCCGATGCCCTCGAAGTCTATAATCGAGCTCGCCAGCCTCGCGCCGGTATAGGCGTAAATATCCCGGCCGTGGAAGGTGTAGGCGTCGCCCGAGTAGGGCAGGCGGTTTTCCGTTTCGTCTATCTCGCGCGCCTCGCTTATGCCGCAAAGGCGTTTGATGTGCGTAACAGTGCCGTTGTCGGGGGTTATTATGTAGTGGCCGCCCCTGGTAAGCACGGCTATGCTGCGGCGCTCAGAGCCCACTCCCGGGTCTACCACGGAGACGAAAACCGTACCGGCGGGCCAGTATTCCACGGTTTGAATGAGTCGGTAGCTGGCCTCCCAGATGTTGTAGGGCTCGATATCGTGGGTTAGGTCGAAAAGGCTTAAAGAGGGCTCTACTCCCTGCGCCACTCCATACATGGCGCAGACGGCTCCGTCCGCCTTGCCGAAATCGCTTTGAAACACCAGCGCGCGCATTCCTTCGCCTCCTTGCTGCTGATACAAATTTACCACGAGAGCAGAAAGCTGTCAAATTTTGAGGAACGTTTTTTGCTGTTTTTCCCCGCCGTAGGCGCAATGGCATTCAGTCAAGCAATTTAAAAGACTTTCAGAATCAGATACGCGAATAGTTTCAGCCGGATTATGCGCGGTATTCCAGAAAGGCGCATGGGCGCGCTCATTCTAAAAATTAAAAGGAGCAAAGGGCAAACCCTTAAGCTCCTTTATGTTTGCTTTAAACTCTGATGATAGTTCTCACAGCCTCGCCAGCACGCGCCTGCCCCAGGTCCTCAGCAGCACGACCGCGAGATAGCTCAGCGAGGCGAGCAGCAGAATACACAGCAGCGCGAAGGCGGGAAAGCTCAAAAAGCGCGAGAGGAGGGTGAGGTAGAGGGCGGTCACCGCGCCGATTATAAACATGGAGCCGAAGATGGGTATTACTGCCGCCATGCTCTGTTTAACTATAATAACGTCGTTGTAGGCGTCGAGCTTCGGGAATTTGAGGTTTATTAAAACGCCGAAGAACGAGACCATGGCGTTAACCGCCGCGGCCAGCAGGAAGCAGAGCAGTATCTCGAGGGCGCTTAAGGAGAGGGCAAGGCCGAGCGAAAGGCAGCTGATGAGCGCCACGGGCAGGCAGAGCGTCATGTTGAATAGCGCTTTGGAGAAGAATATCTCCTCGGCCTCGAGGGGCGATTCCTTCAGTATCCAGAGCGTGTTGCGCTCGAGGCTCAGGGAGACGCTGCTCGTGCAGACCGTCCCTATAAGCAGGCAGACACCGCCGGCGACTAATGCGGCGCTAAGGCCGCTTCCCGCACCGAAGGCCTCGCTCAGAAAGGCGGCGAGCTGCGCTCTCTCAATAGTCGCGTAGACCGAAAGCCCCAGCAGGATTAAAAGCCCGAAGCAGGTGTTGAAGAGATATATGGGCGTCGAGTAGAGTCTCTGCCCCTCGCGGCGTATAAGCGCGGTCATCTGCGAGGAGGAGCGAACGGAGGAGAGCTTGAAGTCGCTGCGCGTCTTTGCGCTGCGCATGGCGCTCGTTATGCTCTTGTAGCCGCGGCCGAAAAGGCAGGTTAAAAGCGCGAACACGGCGAGCGAGCCCAGAAGCAGCAGCCCGAAGGCCGCGAAATCGCCGAACACGGCGCGGCTGAAAAGCACAAAGGGCAGAAAGTACCAAGGGGGGCTCTCCATAAGCGCACCCGCCTGCTGGGCTAAGTTGGGCAGCAGGCTGTTCAGGTTAAAGGAAAAATAGAGTACCGCCGCGAAGAAGACCAGATAAAAAATATTGGCCGCGAGCTTGTTGCCCTTTGTCTTGGAGCCGAGCCAGGTTACCGCCGCCCCGACCAGCATGGTGAGAGAAGAGCTTATAAGCGCCAGCAGCGGCGTCGTTATTATTACCATTATAAGCAGCAAGAGGCTCGCTTCGCCCGCGCCGGTCATATAAATTACAGTGGCGGGCAGCATTAAAAGATAGCAGGCAAAGAGGTTTTCCAAAAACAGCGCCAGCGTTTTGGAGAGCATTATCTCAAAGGTGCTCACGGGCAGCGCCAGCAGCATTTCGCTGTCGCGCCCGCCGAAGAGCGCCGCCCCGGCGGAAAAGGCGAAAAGCAGAAGCAGCATGGCCGCGGAGCTTATGGACATAAGCAAAAAGATGAGCTCGGGCCTGCCGGCCTCCCGCAGCGCCTCGGTGAACATTCCGCTGTACATTACCGAGATATAAAGCAGTATAAAGCCCAAAAACGCGAGCGAGCCGTAGCTGCTCGTCGTCTTGCCGCTCCTGCGCGCGGAGGGCGTTTTAAAGCCGCTTACGAGCTGCATAAAGCTCACGCGGACAAGGGCCTTAAGCCTCATCATGCACAGCCTCCTCGGCCAGCTCGAGAAAGACGCTCTCGAGGCTGGACTTGCCGACTATATCGCTTGTTTTGCCCGCCTCGATAAGGCGGCCCTGCTTGATAATGGCTATCATGTCGCAGAGCTTTTCCGCCACCTCGAGAACATGAGTCGAGAAGAACACCGCGCCGCCCTCGGCGCAGAGCTCGTGCAGAAACTCCTTGAGCAGATAGGAGGCCTTGGGGTCGAGGCCCACAAAGGGTTCGTCGAGAATCAGCAGCTTCGGCCGGCGGATGAGCGCGGAGATGAGCGCCAGCTTCTGCTTCATGCCGTGGGAATAGCCGCTTATGGGGCTGCCGAGGCTACCCCCCAGCTCGAAGGCGGAGGCGTATTTGTCTATAAGAGGCTTTCTGTCCGAGCGGGGCAGCTCGTAGATATCCGCGATGAACTCAAGGTACTTTATCCCCGTAAGAAACTCGTAGAGGTCGGGGTTGTCCGGCAAAAAGGCCGTTACGCGTTTTGCCGCAACGGGCTCGCGGCGTATGCTGTGGCCGTCGATTACAATATCTCCCTCGTCGAAGCTCAGCACGCCCGCCGCGCTCTTGAGCGTTGTGCTCTTGCCCGCTCCGTTATGGCCTATAAAGCCGCAGATATGTCCGCCCTCGACCTCGAGGCTTAAATTATCCACCGCCAGCTTGCCGCCGGGGTAGGTCTTGCTTAGGTTTGTTATAGTGAGCATTTAATACCGTCCTTAATATCCCCTGTTATTTTGAAATGCGGTTTCGCGCCCAGACTTGCGCTTTTTCACTGTGTTTCCCTGATTTCGGCTCACCTGCGTTTGCCGTGCTTCAGCGAGGAGTAGATTATATAAGTTCCCGAAAAAATAATGACCGCCGCGCAAGCCCCCAGCGCTAAGGCAGGCGAGGGCTCTTTCGGCTCCGGCTCGCCCGGCACGACTCCCTCGCCCGAGCCCAGAGGCGGTCTCTCCTCGGGTATGATAAAGGTTGTTGTGTCCTCATTCTCTTCGTTCTCGGCCTCGCCGGCTTCGGCGCTCTCGCTTTGAGGGGCTCGGGAGTCCTCTTCCCCGGCAGCGGCGAGTGCCGCCGCCCGGCAGGGCAGGGCAAAAATGAGAAACAGGCTTAAAAGCAGCGCCGCTGTTTTTGACATTAAGCTCCCCTCCCCTCAAACCGAGCCGCGCAAAGCGAGGCTGCAGGCGCTCTTAGTATAGCACGAAGATGCTAAAAATCAAGCTCACCTCTTTAAGGGGGAGTGTCCCGCCGCGTGGAATTTTCGCTGTATTTCCCCCGCCGAAGGCGGGGGAAATACAGCATTATACACACTGATAAGCCACTCCCTCTCTTTAAGGGGCGCGTCCCAAAAAGCGCGCGACAGAGGCGCCCGCTTCTCCAGGCCCGCCTTTTTTCCTTCTCGCTTGTTTCGCGCCGTTTTTAAAACGCGAAAGAATAAAATAAGTAAATTCAAGTTGCTAATTTCTTGAAAATGTACTATTATTCAAAAAGGGAAATATGCTCCTTGGTTTGCCTTGCAGCGTCCTGTGCAGGCGTTTTTTGAGAAAGGAAAAAGCCGTGTCTCAGTTTCAGGATAATAAGGGTTTCTATGTGCAGATGCTGGGCGGTTTCGCTATGTTTTGGGACGGCCGCGAGATTTCCCTGAAGTCCGGCGACGCCACCAAGGCCATGCAGATACTCCAGCTTCTGCTTTACAACTCGCCCGAGCGGGTTTCCAGCTCCTATATAGTCTCGCATATCTTCGCTTACGACGACATTCTGAACCCCCACAACAACCTGAAGGCCTTAATAAGCATGCTGCGTCGCCAGCTCGACGCGGCCGGTATGCCGAAGTCGAGCTATATACAGTACCGCGATAACGGCTATGTCTGGGGAGCGGAGCTTTTGCCCCTTGTAGACGCGCATCTCTTTGAGCGGGCTCTTAAAACCGCTGAAGCCGAAACCCTTAAGGAAAAGCGTATCGAGAGCTACCGGCAGGCGCTCCTGCTCTTTGAGGGAGAGTTTCTTCCGGGCCTGCTCGGCTCCGACTGGGCCGCGCCGCTCAGGGTCTACTACAACGAGCTCTATTCAAACGCGGTTCGCGCGCTCTCTGAGCTGCTCAGCGAAAAGGGAGACTACGCCGCTCTGCTCGAAATTGCCGAGCGCTCCTACCGCCTGCTTCGAACCGAGGAATGGCAGATACTTAAAATGCAGTGCCTGATGCATCTCGGCCGCTGGGACGAGGCGAAGCAGACCTATATGGAGGCCGTGGATATTATGCCGCGCGAATACGGCGTAGCCCCCAGCGAGGAGCTGCTCCAGCAGTTCCGCCTGATAAGCAGCCAAATAAGCGGTGCGCTGGGCACCTTCCACGATATGCTTGACAATCTCAGCGAAGCTGAAGAAATAGGCGGAGCCTACTACTGCGCCTTTCCGGGCTTTATAGATTCCAGCCGAATAACAACGCGCAGCATGCAGCGTACGGGCATTTCCTGCTTTCTCATGCTCTGTTCCTTAAGCGACACTAACGGCAAAGCCATACAGGATCCCGCGCGGCTCGAAGCCGCCTCGGACAAGCTCTGCAGCGCCATTCAGGGCTCGCTTCGGCGCAACGATTTCTTTACTCAGTACAACAAGAGCCAGTTCCTGATTTATCTGGTTGGAACCTGCCTTGAAAACTGCTCGATAGTAGAAAAGCGCATAGAGAACAACTTCCGCGCCACATCGGTTCGCGGGGTGCGGCTCTCCTTCGACGTTCGCTCGGCGCTGCTGGGCGACCCGGACTTCTCCTTCGACGGCCCGCCCGCGGCCTGGTCTTGAAATTGAGGGGAGTTCCCTTTTAGGGGTATCTCCCGCTGAAGGTTCAATGTCATTAAGTCAAGACCACCCCTAAGAGGGGTGGCTTGACGAGCGGCCTAGAAGGCCGTAATACAGCCGGCGCCTAAATGACGCTGGCTTTCACTTCGTTCAAGCCACAGTGGAATGACTACTTGCTACCCTTGAAAGGGTTTTCGTGCTCTTTTTACTCAGGCTGTCCTCAATCTGGTCATGCTTTTCCTGCTCTCGGATATATTTTTGAACCGTTGCAGTATTTATCCCTACCGTACGGACGTAGTACCCTGTTGCCCAGAAGTTTCTGTTTCCGAACTTGTACTTCAGATTCGCATGCCTCTCGAAAATCATCATCGCACTCTTTCCTTGATGTATATGGTCGGGCATCATGTGTCCTTCGATAATCTCCACTCCCTTCCATTT
>JAUNBN010000180.1 GCA_030527085.1 Oscillospiraceae bacterium | reverse complement strand
GAGAATAATGTGTCATGAAATATTTGGAACCGTTGAGAGAATAAATACACAAGAAGAGCTGCCCTACGCTGTGGGAGACAGAGCGGTTGTCTTTCCTCTTATATCATGCGCAAGCTGCGAGGCGTGCTCACAGGGAGATTTTCATGTGTGCCGCTCGCTGCAAATAATGGGACTTCACCGTGACGGAGGTTTCGCCCAATATGTCAAAGCGAGTTCCAAATCGGTGTTTAAGGTGCCAGACTGCCTTTCAGATGAGGAGGCTGCGCTCACCGAGCCCATGGCAGTTGGCTTTCACGCCAATATGCGCGCAAAGACTGCCTTTGGCGACCGAGTGCTAATAATAGGCGGGGGGCCTATAGGCCTGCTCTCTGCCATCAACGCGAGTATGTTCGGCGCGTCAAAAGTGATTATTTCAGAAGTTAACCCTGAAAGGGCCAAATTTTGCAGGAAGTTTGGATTTGAGGTATTCAACCCGCTTGAACAGGATCTTGAAACCCTTATAAAAAGCGTTACTGACGGAACTGGCTTTGACCGGGTCTTTGAGGCCTCCGGCTCTGCCGGGGGTGCGCTGACGATGACCGAGGCCTGTCATATAAGGGGAACGATAGTGCCATTGGGAATTCCGACCCAAACTGTAAGCTATGCGACAGTTCAGATGATTTTTAAAGAACTGAGTGTAATCGGTAGCCGTGTTTACACAAGGGAACACTTTAGACGAGCCCTAGAAGAGATAGCAAGAATCAAGAAAAACTGCGTTTTTGATTTGAAAGGTATTATCGACAGAATAATCGGGCTTGACGAGCTTAGGCAGGGAATAGAGATTCAGAGCGAAGGAAAGAATATGGGTAAAATAATCGTTGAAGTCTGAGGAAAGAGCCGAGGATTTCGGGGCCCCTCAGACGCTGTTTAGTCTTGCGCCGCGTTGCCTGCTTTGGCATAATAAAAAAATCGCTGCGTTCGTAACGTGCAGCCTGTGTTAATTCCTCCGACCCCGGCTTCCAGCAGGCCGTCAGCGTTTCTTTTGCAATTCCACGGACTATTCTTTCAGTTGTCCGTTTATTGCTTCCTCGTTTAGCTGCACAACCTTTTCGCGTATGCTTTGTTTTCTCCTTTTGGAATGTGTTGCGACTGCATTCTATCAGAGTCTGCAAATCCTGTCCTCTTCTACCTTTTTTAATCTGCGCAATTTAGTATACCTTTCTCCATAAATGCATCTCTTTGCTACCAGCCGCCGATTGTTTCGGCGGCTGGTAGCATTGACCCGTACTGTTGATAGAAAATGGACTTGTGGGTTCAAATCTCGTCTGTATATGATGCATACCCTCGAGCCTCACGGCGGCAGTCTGTAGCGGTTGCATGTTTTATAGAGCGCCTTCGAGGCGAGTTGTTCAACCTACCCGCACACAAGCGGCAAGCGTGCATCTTTTTTGTCCCGCAATGACACGGCGTCGCAAGCTGTACTCGCTTGCGACGCCGCTTTTTTTATTCTTGTTTTGCGGTGTCTCGCGCTTAGCTTCGCTGCTGAAGGTTAATTGCCGCGAAGCGGCAAGAGAGGCTACCCTGGGGTGCCGCCTTTGTGCAAAAAGCCGTCGCCGCTTACACGGGCTAATCCCTTGCCTGTGCCCCGCGGGTATAACCGCGGGATTTTAACGCCCGCTCGCGCTTTGGGCTTTTTGCGGCCTAGCTTCGCAAGGCCAGTCAGCCCAGCGCAAAGCCGGCTATGTCGAGGGCGCTTTGCGCCTCAAAGGCGCAGGGATAGGGGTCGAACTCGCCTTCGCGGTAATAGCCCGCGTAGAGCGCGGCGCAGAAGTCGAGGCCGGCGTTCTCGGCGCCCTCGGCGTCATAAAAGCGGTCGCCGACCATAAGCGCCTTTTTTCTCTCAGCCTCGCCGCTCATGCCGAGCGCCGCGAGCGCGCGCTCGATGCATTCCGTCTTGCTGGCGTGATCCTTTTCCGAGGTGAGCCCGCAGACGGCGTCGAAAAGCTCGAAAAGCCCGTTATGCCTCAGAATACGCTCTATCATGTCGTTCGCCTTACTGCTGGCGACTGCCAGACGCAGCCCCGCTCTTTTAAGGCTCTCGAGGCACTCTCTCATGCCCTCGTAAAGGCTGGAGCCGGGAACGCTTGTGTTTTGGTAAAAGCTCCTGAAAATCAATACGGCACGCTCGAGCTCGCTTTCGGGGATAAGGAATTTGTGCGTGAAGCTCTCCTCAAGCGGAGGGCCTACGCAGTCCTTGTAGTATTCGAGCTCATGGCTCTCCCCCTTTATCTCACCCAGCATAAGGTTCATGGCCTCGGAGATGCCGGGGAAGGTGTCGCAGATAGTGCCGTCAAAATCAAAAAGCACCGCTTCGTATTTTGCCATTTTTCTCTCTTTTCAGCTGTTTTTTGCCAGAAGCTCTTCCTTTATGGACCAGAGCTTCTCGGAGAGGTCAACATAGTAATTGTGCGGGTTTTCAAAGCGCTTGACCTCGTCCCAGAGCCTGTCTATCTCGGCCGCGCAGTAGGCGCGGACCTCCTCGACCGTCGGCGGGGTGTAGACGAGCTCGCCGCCCGCGAAAACCGGCACCTGCAGCTCCTTTGCGGTAAAGTCCTCAACGGTCTTGCGCTTCCAAGTGTACTGCGGGTCGAAGAGCTCGAGAGGCTTTGAGCTGTCCAGCTCCTCGTCAAAAACCGTTATATAGTCGGCTATTGCCTTATTTGTCGCGTTCTCGTAAAGGCGGTAGACCTTTTTGAAGTGAGGGGTGGTTATCTTCGCTACATTTTCGCTGACCTTGATTTTGGGTATTACCGCGCCGTTTTCATCTTCAACCGCCACGAGCTTGTAGACGCCGCCGAAAACGGGATCGCTCTTGGCGGTTATGAGGCGCTCGCCCACGCCGAAGCTGTCCACCGCTCCCTGCTGGCGGATAATATCGCGGATTATGTTCTCGTCCAGAGAGTTGCTGGCGACTATGCGGCAGCCGGTGAGACCCGCCTCGTCGAGCATCTTTCTCGCGCGCGTGGAGAGGTAGGTGATGTCGCCGGAGTCTATCCTGATGCTGCACTCCGATATCCCCAGCTCCTTAAACACCCTTATCGCGTTGGGCACTCCGATTCTCAGTACATTGTAGGTGTCTACCAGCAGCGAGGGGTTTTTGGGGTAGAGCTCGCAATAGGTCTTGAAGGCCTCGTATTCGTCCTCGAAGACCTGCACCCAGGAGTGGGCCATGGTGCCCATGGCGGGTATGCCGAAGACCTTGTCGTCCAGGGTGTTGGAGGTTCCGGCTGCGCCGGCTATATAGGCCGCCCGCGCGCCCCAGAAAGCCGCGTCCGCCCCCTGCGCGCGCCGCGCGCCGAATTCCATGACCGCGCGGCCCTCGGCGGCGCGCACTATTCTGTTGGCCTTCGTCGCTATAAGGGACTGGTGGTTCAGCGAAACGAGCATGAGCGTCTCTATTATCTGGGCCTGCTCCGCGTCGGCGCGCACGGTCATGAGCGGCTCGTTCGGAAAGACAGGCGTGCCCTCCGGAACCGCCCAGAT
>JAUNBN010000179.1 GCA_030527085.1 Oscillospiraceae bacterium | reverse complement strand
CGCCTGGCAAGCCGCAGGGATATGGGCGCAGCCTGCAAGCGTGTTGATGCTGTTTCCCCCGCCTTCGGAGGGAAAACGGCGGACAGCGCCGCCTGGCAAGCCGCAGGGATATGGGCGCAGCCTGCAAGCGTGTTGATGCTGTTTCCCCCGCCTTCGGAGGGAAAACGGCGGACAGCGCCGCCTGGCAAGCCGCAGGGATATGGGCGCAGCCTGCAAGCGTGTTGATGCTGTTTTTCCCGCCGAAGGCGGGAAAACGGCGGGTAGCGCCGCCTGGCAAGCCGCTGAGATATGGGGGCGGCCTGCAAGCGCGTTGATGCTGTTTTTCCCGCCTGCGGCGGGAAAAACGGCGCAAAGCCTGCGCCGAGTGGGGCAATCGCCGCCCTATCCGGCCTTTTCTTCATAAGAGTAATTGTAAAGATACCGCAAAATCTATATAATAACCCTCAGACGGCGAGCTTTGCGCTCGAAACCCGCCTGGGAGCGGCCCAAAAGCGCGGCAAACACAGCAAGGAGCGCAAGGCGGGGATATTCACAGCCGCCCGAAACCGAAAAAGGCCTTTTTAAGGAGAAAATAATGACTAAGGCAAAGCCCGTTATAATAGACACCGACCCCGGAGTGGACGACGCCTTCGCGATAATGCTGGCGGCCGCGAGCGAGCGGCTCGAAATAGTAGGGCTCTGCTCGGTGGACGGCAACGTTAAAGAGGAGCACACCGCGCGCAACGCGCTGGATTTGGCGGAGTTTCTCTCGCTCGGCTGCCCCGTCGCGCGCGGCGCGGCCGAGCAGCTCGAGGTGCCCATCCCCGAGCGCGGCGAGCACATACACGGCGAAAGGGGTATGGGCGAGGTAAGGCTGCCCAAAGCCGCCGGAGACTTCGACAGCCGCCCGGCCTGGGACTTTATCTACGACAAGGCGCTCGAATACGCGGGCGAGCTCGTTCTTATAGCAATAGGGCCGCTCACGAACATAGCCCTGCTCTTGCAAAAGCACCCTGACGTAAAGCCCCTTATAAAGCAGCTTGTTGTTATGGGCGGCTCCACCACCAGGGGCAACCGCACGCCCTTTGCCGAGTTCAACTTCTGGGCCGACCCTCCGGCGGCAAGGCTTGTCTTTGAGAGCGGGCTTAATACAGTAATGGCGGGGCTCAACATAACGCTCGAAACGGGAGTTCCTCTGAGCCTCATAGACGAGCTGAGCGAGCGCCCCTCGCGCCTCAGGGGCATCCTCAAAGAGATGTCCGAGGCCTACAGCGACCGCGCCGCGGGCTTCGGCGACGTTCCGAGCAGCATAGTTCACGACGCCGTCGCCGTCTTCTACGCCGCCTGGCCGGAGCTCTGCGAGACTCGGCGCTGCGAAATTACAATAAATACCGAAGCGGGCGGCGAGCGCTGGGGGCAGTCTCTGGCCTCTTGCGAAAACCCCGCGCGCTTCAACGCCGAGGTAATAGAGAAGATAGATATGGAGCGCTACCTCGCGCTCTACGGAGAGATGATTGACTATTTCGCCTGAGGGCCATACTCTCAGCGACTGATGCGCGGCGATGCCGCCGCCGACTTAAGGGGGACTAAAGCCTTTGCTCACCATTTTGATATGCAAGCTGCTGCGCTTTCTGGGCGGACTCTTGGGCAGGGGCAGCTCGCTGCCCGGCGCTGTGGCGCTGAAGCTGGACAAAAACATACTCTCGAAGCTGACCCTGCCCGAAAAGAGCCTCGCCATAAGCGGCTCGAACGGCAAGACCTCGGTTACGGAGCTGGTGCGCGCGGCGGCTGAGGCGGCGGGGCTCAGGGCAGTCTGCAACTCCTACGGCTCCAACCAGATAGAGGGCGTTGCCACGGCGCTGCTCGCGGCGAGCGATTTGCGCGGCAGGGTGCGCGCCGACGCGCTTATTCTGGAGAGCGACGAGCGCTTCTGCCAGTACACCTTTAAGCATTTCGCGCCGAAGTATATTCTGATTACAAACCTCTACCGCGACCAGCTCACCCGCAACGGCCACAGCGGCTTTGTTCTTGTAGAGCTGCGCAAGGGCTTAAGGCAGGAATCCACCCTCATACTCAACGCCGACGACCCCGTGAGCGCCTCGCTGGGCGAGGGGCGAGATGCTATATATTACGGAATTGAAACAAAAGAGCTGGACGAGCGGCCCGACCTCACCCACGCCTACGACGACGGTGCGCGCTGCCCTCTCTGCAAGGCTCCATTACACTACTCGCGCCGCATAGTTTCCCATCTGGGGGAATACGAGTGCGCGGCCTGCGGTTATAAGAGAAAGCCGCTTGAGCATGCGGTAAGCGGCTTTGACGGCGAGAGCTTCATTCTAGACGGCGAGTACAGGGTGAGGCCGCAGATAGCGAACAGCATGTTCGCCTATAATATAGCCGCCGCCTTCAGCGCCGCGACAGAGGCGCTGGACATAGCGCCCGAAACGGCCGCCGCCGCACTGGACGGCCACGCGCTGGCGAACGGGCGGGTGCGCAGCTTCAGCATAAACGGACACCAGGGGCTGTTCTTACTCTCCAAGCATGAGAACTCCATGGCCTACAACGGCGCGCTGGAAACAATAAAGAAATCGGAAGCTGAGGAGATAACTGTCGTTTTGATAGCCGACCTGCTCTCGCGCAAATACGTGGCCAACGATATGTCCTGGCTCTGGGACATAGACTTCGAGCTGCTGGCCGACGAGCGGGTAAAAAGGGTCTTCTGCGGAGGGCTCTTCGCCTGGGATATCGCGCTCAGGCTGGAATTTGCCGGCGTGCCTGGCGAGAGACTCACGGTCCGCCAGAACCTCGACGAGCTTATGGACGAGCTCTACTCGGGCGCTGCGGGACAGGTTTACGCGCTCACCTGCTTTACCGACCAGAATAAGTTTTTGGGCAGGCTTAAGGAGGGCGCGAGATGATTAAGATAGTATGGCTCTTCGGCGAACTTATGTCCCTCTACGGCGAGCACGCGGCGCTCGAGTTTTTAAAGCGCCGCCTGGAGGAAGCGGGCGAGGAGACCCTTATTGAGCGCGTCGAGGAGGGCGGAGAGCTCAATCTCTCCGACTGCTCGTTGCTCTATATCCCCGCCGGCACCGAGAAATCCCTGCTCGCGGCGGCAAGGCATATCGCCGCCTATAAGCAAGAAATAGACGGCTACTGCGCTCGCGGCGGCCTCGCGCTGCTCACGGGCAACGCCCCCGCGCTCTTCTGCCGCGAGATAAAGAGCTTCGGCGGCTCTAAAGCGGAGGGTTTAGGTATTTTTGACGGCGAAGCCGAAATACTCGACAAGCGCCGATACAGCGAGTTTATAATGCGCTCTAATATACTTTTGGGATACACAATAGGCGCGATAAACAGCTCCCTGAAGCTCATGCACTCCGAAACGCCGCTCTTTAAGGTCTTGTTCGACGCGGCGAAAATCCTGCCGGAAAGAAGCGAGGGCATAGTCAAGGGCGGCGTTTTCGCAACGCAGCTTATAGGGCCGCTGCTCGTGAGGAACCCGGCGGCGCTGGACTTCTTCGCCTCAAAAGCGGCGGGGCATGAGCTG